>JANNGV010000196.1:0-6267 GCA_031404055.1 Chloracidobacterium sp. | reverse complement strand
CCTTCCATCGCGACGACCTCAAGTTCGCAGCCGATTCCGAAATGCTCGTTGAAAAGTTTGGCAAGCTCGCCGCAGGTCATGCCGTGGCGGGTCGGTATCTCGAACTGGCCGACGAAGGAGGTGAATTCAGTTTCGGTGACGTTGCCCTCGACCGCGACGCCGTTGATCGGATTCGGGCGGTCGCAGACGATCACGTTTTTGCCGAACTTCTTTGCAGCCCGCATACAGTTCGCCATTGTGTAAACGAACGTGTAGATGCGGCAGCCGACATCCTGCATATCGAAAACGATCGTGTCCAGATCGTCAAGCATTTCTTTGGTCGGCTCGCGCGTTTCGCTATAGAGCGAATAAACCGGAACGCCGGTCCGCTCGTCAATCGTGTGCGGCGTTTCGATCATGTTGTCCTGCACATCGCCGCGAATGCCGTGCTGCGGGCCAAAGAGAGTCGTCAGTTCAAAATCGTTCCGTTCGCCAAATACGTCGGCAACGTGCGCTAAGTTCGGCAGCACCGAGGCCTGATTGCAAACAAGGCCTACCCGCTGACCCTTGATCAGGTCGATCTTTTCGTCAAGGAGAATCTCCACGCCAAGTCTTGTTCTGCTGTTGCTAGAAGGATGATCCATAAGCGGAAACCTAAATCTGAAAACCGAAAATCTGAAATTTAGAATCTGAAATTTGGAATTCGGAATTCAAAATCGAAAAAGCCCTTGCTTTCGCTTGGGCTAATCAATGTGAACTAACCGAGGGCCGCGGCGTGGCAATTATTTTGCGTCGCTAACGGGAGCGTCCGGAGCATTTTTCCCGACGGACGCGATCCCGTTTTCCATCGAGGATGCAGTTTTGTACATTTCGCTTTTCCCGATCGGTTCGCCGTTAGCCGCTTTCAAGACAAAATAGGCCGATCCGTCTTTTGCCGTTTTGCGTTCAAAACGCTTATCGTCGCCGGCATTTTTCTTGACCGACGCGATACCGCCTTCGGCCGCCTTACGCGTTTCATAGGCTTCGCTGGTCAAAATTGTCTGGCCGTTTCCGGCCTTTAGATTGAAACGAAATTTCCCGGTTTTTCCGGCCTTGATCTCAAATTTTCCTGCCATAAATTAGCTCCTTTACAACGTTTTTTCAAACGAATCAAAATGTCTTTTGGGGGATAAATCGGGACGTGAAAATAATATCATAAACGAAACAAAACAAAAACGATTAGGGGCAGTTTACTCGATAAAATCGCTGTGTGTTTCAAGCGGCTCAAGCTTGTTCCGATTGATGACGCGGGCACAGCCGTTCCAACGCAGAATCGCATCGTCGTTACCGGCCGGACGCATTCCTTCGGCCTTTTCAAAACAGTCCATCGCCTGCCGGAAAAGCTCGTATGCTCCGACGCCGGTTTTGTTCAATGTGGCCTTGGCCCGCCGCTCATACGTGATGCCGGAATAGTAAGCCCGCTCATAATCGCCTGTGATGCGCGTCAGATATTCGGTTATCCGTGCATCGCCGACTGCATAATCACGGCTAAAGCGGTCGCTCATTGCAAGCACGATATTGACCAACGCTTCCTGGTTGTTGGGTTCAACGTCGAGTATATCAAGGCAAATGCTCTCTGCCGCTCCGGGCTCGTTAAGCAGGCGGTAATGCTTTGCTTTTTCCAGCGCCGCCGGAACGGCTTCTTCAGATAACGGCTTTAGTTTGAACATAAAAACGTATCAGCCAGACCAGATTCTCTTGACGTAGTGATTTTGGCCCAATTAGTGCGGCCATCTCTTTTTCCTGCTCCTCTTGTTCGGTTTTCGTTCTTGTTCAGTGTTCGGATTCAAATCTCAACCACGCAACAAGAGGAATAGGAACAGAACAAGAATGAAAAGAAGAAGAGACAAGCTTCCGTCCGAGATTTCCGGATGTCAACAGAAACTAGGGTTTATTTTGCGGCTCGGTGACCGCTTTCTCGTTTCGCCGCCAGTTCAAAAATCCTACTATCAGGCCAAACAGCGTGGCGTGAAAAAAGAATGTCATCCACGTCTGCGACGAGCTAAAATACTGGCCGAACGTTTGGCCTTCAGCCCGAAGCAGAAAAAAACCGACGACCTGCATAACGACGGCAAAGGGCCCGCCGGATATCAAGATGCCGTCAAAAAATAAATACCTCGTCAGGCCGGCTTTTCGTTTTTCAGCCCATGCGGCTTCGGAATATTTCATTTCTTCAGTGACCGGTGTCAGTAGCCTGCGTTAATAAAAGCTCTTCTTTCCCATGAGCACCGAAGCCCTCACTTACGTGCGAGCTACTGTCACGTACGGCGCAACCAATGCTTATTTCCCTCTAAATAATTTTACAAGTTTTTTCAGAGGATCGTAAAACTCATCGACGACACGTTCCTTTAATGGAATTATCGCGTTGTCGGTGATGGTAATATTCTCAGGGCACACCTTGGTGCAGCATTTTGTAATGTTGCAATAGCCGATGCCGTGCATGTCCTTTAATTCCTCAAGCCGGTCCTCGGTATCGAGCGGATGCATCTCAAGTGCGGCGCTGTAAACAAGAAATCGCGGGCCGATAAATTCCTGATGCTTGTTGTGATCCCGCAACACGTGACAAACATCCTGGCACAAATAGCATTCGATGCATTTGCGAAATTCCTGCACGCGGTCGATATCTTCCTGCTGCATTCGCCACGTGCCATCCTCGGCGTCGGGCGGACGGGGCTTGAATTTTTTGATGCGCTTTTTGACCTCGTAGTTCCACGAAATATCGCTGATAAGATCTTTAACCGGCGGGAACGCACGCATTGGTTCGATCGTGACGGGCACATCGAGCGGAATCGTGTCGAGCCGTGTCATGCACATTAGCTTCGGCATGCCGTTTATCTCGGCCGAGCACGAGCCGCATTTACCGGCTTTACAATTCCACCGGCAGGCAAGATCACCGGCCGATTCGGCCTGTATCTGATGCACAGCGTCGAGCACGACCATACCTTCTGATACGTTCGTCTGGTAGTCGACCATCTCGCCGCCCTCGCGTCCGCCGCGCCTTATACTAAAGGTTGCTTCCATATCTTTTTAGCCACGAATAACACAAATGTCACGAATAAAATCATTTGTGTCATTAGTGTTATTCGTGGCAAAACTTCCTATCCCATTTCATCGATGACCTGTCTTAAATACTCCGGCATTTCAGGTAACGGAATTTTCGATATCTTCATCTGGCCGCCATCCGTCTTTTTCAACGAGAAATTGAACTTGGCAAATTCGGGATCCTTTGCCGGATAATCGTCACGATATTGCCCGCCCCGGCTTTCCTTTCGTTCGATAGCGGCACGCGCAATAGCTTCGGAAACGACCAGTAGATTATGCAGATCGAGCGCGGTGTGCCAGCTTGGATTGAAATCGATATTGCCCGTAACGAATGTGTTAGCTGCACGCTGTTTTAACTTTTCGATTCCGTCCAAGGCCTGCACCATTTCTTCTTCGGTGCGGACGATGCCTACCAACTCTTGCATCATTTCCTGAAGGTCATGCTGAATCGTGTAAGGATTTTCGCCGCCCTCGCGTTCGAATGGTTGAAGCGTAGCTTTTGATAGCCGTTCGACCTCTGCATTATCAATCGCGCCGTGAGCGTTTTCCTGTGCGAAAACGGCTGCATATTCGCCGGCACGTTTGCCGAAGACGATCAGGTCAGAAAGCGAATTGCCGCCAAGGCGGTTTGCACCGTTGATGCCGGCGGCGCACTCACCTGCGGCAAAAAGACCAGGCACGGTCGAGGCCTGCGTGTCGGCATCAACGCGAACACCGCCCATGACGTAATGCGTTGTCGGACCGACCTCCATCGGCGTTGTCGTGATGTCGAGATTCGCAAGCTGCTTGAACTGATGGTACATCGACGGCAGCTTTTTCTTGATATGCTCGGGTGCGTTCGATATCTTTTCTTTTATCCACGCGATGTCGAGAAAAACTCCGCCATGCGGCGATCCGCGTCCGGCCTTCACCTCGCGAACGATGCAGCGGGCGACGTGATCGCGGGTCAGCAATTCAGGAGGACGGCGGGCATTTTTATCTCCGGTTACGTACCGCCAGCCTTCTTCTTCGGTATCAGATGTTTGGTCTTTGTAATTGTCGGGTATGTCGTCGAACATAAACCGCTTGCCTTCACTGTTCGTCAAAATCCCGCCTTCGCCGCGAACGCCTTCGGTCACCAGAATGCCGCGAACGCTCGGCGGCCAGACCATGCCCGTCGGATGGAATTGAATAAATTCCATATCGATCAGCTCGGCTCCCGCGTCGTATGCCAGAGCGTGACCGTCGCCCGTGCCTTCCCAACTGTTACTTGTAATCTTGTACGCACGGCCGACACCGCCGGTCGCGATAATAACGGCTTTCGCTTTGAAGATTCGAAAGCGACCGTGTTCGCGTTCATAAGCAAGACAGCCTATGACGCGGTCTCCGTCTTTGAGAAGCGAAACAACGGTCACCTCCATATAGACCTCGATGCCCTGATGGACGCCGTGATCCTGAAGCGTGCGGATCAATTCGAGGCCGGTGCGGTCCCCGACGTGCGCAAGCCGCGGATAGCGATGGCCGCCAAAATTTCTTTGCAGAATCTTGCCGTCTTTCGTGCGGTCGAAAACTGCTCCCCAAGCTTCCAGTTCTCGGACGCGATCCGGTGCCTCTTTAGCGTGAAGCTCGGCCATTCGCCAGTTGTTCACATACTGCCCGCCGCGCATCGTGTCGGAAAAATGCACCTTCCAATTATCGCGGTCATCGACGTTCCCCATCGCCGCGGCCAGTCCGCCTTCGGCCATCACGGTGTGCGCCTTGCCGAGCAGAGACTTGCAGACAAGGCCGACCGAAACGCCAGCGGCCGATGCCTCTATGGCCGCGCGAAGGCCCGCACCGCCGGCACCGATGACGAGAACGTCGTGTTCGTATGTTGTGTATTCAGTCATTAAACAGGTTAGCCACAGAGATCACTGAGAACTTATCTGAAAAACCTAATCACACCATTTAGAATAATTACCACTGAACCAACTATTACCAGAATTATGAAAACACCTAAAATACTAAAAATGGCATCTTTCAGAACTCCGACAAGATAATATATTTGTCGTAAATTCTAAAACGCAATAGTAGCCAATGAATTACTACTCCAATTGCGATAATGAAAAATACCGTTAGTCCAAAAGCTAAAGGTAAAAGTGTGATTTCGTCAGAAGCGCTATCCATAACTACTCTGAGTACTCGGTAGCCAAAAAATCAAAAGATCCGATAATCGTGGAAAATTCCCATCGAGCAAAGCCGCACGTAAATATCCGAAAATCCAACGACAAACAGGCTCAGCCATGCAAAAAGCATGTGCCGCCTATTAAGGCTGCTTACGCATCCATACGCTTTTTTGCGAATTGGTTTGTTCGAGAGAACGTCATACACTCCACCGACAAGATGGCGGAGACTGTGACAGCTGAATGTATAAAGGCCGAGGCAGATCACGTTTGCAGTTAAGACTAGTGTGCCGACACCAATGCCGAAATGTTCCTTGCCGTCCGCACCCAAAAACCACATTGCCTTCCACGCATCGTGAGCAAGGAAGATCAAAAATATCAATGCCAGATACAGAAAATAGCGATGGATGTTTTGCAGAATCAGCGGAAACCAGTTTTCGCCGCGATAGCCGTTTCTCGGTTCGCCGACGGCACATGCGGGCGGATCGGCCCACATCGATTTGTAATAAGCACCGCGATAGTAATAACAGGTGAACCGAAATCCGCCGGGCGCCCACAATATTAAAAGTGCTGGCGAATAGGGCAGCCATGACGGAATCCACGACGGCTTTGGGCCAAACATTGCGTGCGGCGAATTGCCGAAAATTTCAGGTGAATAAAAGGGTGACAGGTAATTGCCAAAGCTATAATGCTCTCCCTGAAACGCGGCCCACGTCGAATACACAACGAAGGCGCCGAGGCCGATAAAGGTCAGGAACGGAGAGATCCACCACGCGTCCTTTCGCATAGTTTGGCCGAACGGACGCCGTGTTATGGAAACCAGGTTCGAAGCCATCAAGCTTTGCGGTGCCTCCCAAGTTCGAAATGCATACAGATTTTCCCGGAGTCTTGCAGGGGCTGCAAATACTGCCCGTCGTCACCGTCGGCCCATGGCCGGCAGTGTGAGTACGGGGCGGCGCCAGGAAGCTGACTTTCGGCGCGACGGCTCCGCCGGCCAAAGTCAGCTTGAGGCGACCTCCGGGGGAAACCCGGTCCCGGCCAGTTGCTGTCACTGGACATGGTCGGC
>JANNGV010000195.1:0-22468 GCA_031404055.1 Chloracidobacterium sp. | reverse complement strand
GAGCCATTTGTTCGAATTTTGCTCGTTCCACGTGTTCCACCCTGTTCCACTTGTTCCACTTGTTCCAGTGTCGGTGGAACATGGAACATCCAGGATCAATTCCCGCCCGTCATCATCAATCCTATTTCCTCAACAGACGTCGTTTTCGGATCAACCTCGCCGACAATTTTGCCTTCTCTAATAACCAAAAGCCGGTCGGCCAGAGCCGTAACTTCTTCAAGTTCCGCAGATACGAGCAGAACCGCGCAGCCCGCATCGCGAAGCTCAATTAGTTTGCGGTGAATAAATTCGATAGCTCCTATATCGACGCCGCGGGTCGGCTGCGACACCAACAGCAATTTAGGGCTGATATGAAATTCGCGCCCGATGATCAGCTTTTGCTGGTTGCCACCCGAGAGCGATTTCGCCGTCAGAGTCGCATCGGGCGGACGGACGTCAAAATTCTTTATTATCTCGTTCGTACGTTTTTCAATTGCCTGACCGTTTAAAAATCCTGCCGCCGACGCGACTGGCTCACGATAGTGCATACCAAGGATCGAGTTCTCCGTCAGGTCCGAATTCAGCAGTAGGCCGCGTTTATGGCGATCTTCCGGAATATGTGCGATCCCAAGTTCCCTTACCTTTCGGGCGCTGAGATTGGTTACGTTTTTGCCTTCAAATTCGACCTGTCCCTTTACGGCCGGATTCAAGCCAGCAAGAGCTTCGACAAGCTCGGTCTGTCCGTTGCCTTCGATCCCCGCAATACCGACAATCTCGCCGGAATGGACCTTAAACGAAACGTCATCAATCGCAATGCCGTGCCGTCCCTTAACAACGAGGTTACGAACCTCTAAGGTGATACCTTTCGGCGAAGCATCAGCCTTCTCGACACGGAGCAGGACATCGCGCCCGACGATCATCCGGGCAAGCTCCTTAGCATTAGTTTCCGAGGTCCTCACGTTACCGACCGACTTGCCGTCCCGCATAACCGTCACTTCGTCCGAGATTGCCAGAACCTCTTCGAGCTTATGCGTAATGATAATGATCGTTTTTCCCTGCTCCTTCATTCGGCGAAGTATGCCAAAAAACTCCGCGACCTCCTGGGGCGTAAGCACGGCCGTCGGTTCGTCGAGTATCAGCAGATCTGCATTGCGATAAAGAGCCTTTAACAATTCGACACGCTGCTGCTGGCCAACAGAGAGATCCTCTATATAAGCCTCGGGATTGATATTCAGCCGCAGTTCGTCCGAAAGAACCTTGATGTCGCGATTAGCCTTGTCCAGATCGAGATTCGCTGCCGATCCAGTCTCTGCTCCAAGAATAATATTCTCGGCAACCGTCATCGTATCGACCAGCATAAAGTGCTGATGGACCATGCCGATTCCCAACGCTATCGCGTCGTGCGGACTCTTGATCGACACTTGCTTCCCATCAACGAATATTTCCCCACTGTCGGCGCTGTAAAAACCGTAGACGATACGCATAACGGTCGATTTGCCCGCACCGTTTTCACCGACAATTGCGTGGATTGTGGCCTTCTTGACGCTGATTGAAACATCGTGGTTAGCGATGCAGTCGCCAAAGGCCTTTACAATATGTTTTATTTCAAGCATTTAGTTCTTGGGTGCCATCGCGTCAGTTACTTTGATCTCACCGCTGCCGATCTTTCTTCGCGCCTCCTCGACTTTTTGGATGACGTCGGACGGTATCAGTGCCTTGTTATTGTCATCCATCGCGTATGCAACGCCGTCCTTATCGAGGCCAAAAACATGAAATCCACCTTCGAATTTACCGTCTGTTACCTCTTTCACAACATCGTAAACTGCGTTATCAACCCGCTTCACCATTGAAGTAAGCACAAAGCCAGGCTTTACACCGTTCTGATTGGAATCGACTCCGATAACGAACTTATTGGCTTCACCCTGTGCGTTTTTGCCGTACTGTTCAGCAGCATCGAAGGCTCCTAGGCCCGAATTGCCCGCGGCAGTAAAGATAACATCGGCACCTTTCTCGATCTGATTAAGGGCGAGCTCCTTCCCCTTTCCGGGATTGTTCCACGCGGAGTCGGTCACCCCAACATAATTGTCGATGACCTTTATATTCGGATTCTGGTAGCGGGCACCTTCTTCGTAACCCGTTTCAAATTTGTGGATCAGCGGAATATCCATTCCGCCAACAAAGCCCAAAACGCCGGTTTTCGATTTTGCCGCGGCGATCATACCGACAAGAAACGATCCCTCGTGTTCACGGAAAACCAGAGACGCCACATTTTTCTTCGGAGTTTTACCGTCCGTTTCGAAAATAACGCCGTCAACGATTGCAAACTTTATGTCGGGATAATCAACCGCTACCTTCTGCATAATCGGCCCTTGCGCAAATCCGATGCCGATGATCAGATCGAAATTTCGCTCGGCAAACGCCCGCATTGCCGGTTCGATCGAAGTGGGATTGCCCGGCTCAACATCGTAAAGACATATATTCAGATCTTTTTCGGCCCGCTTTACGCCTTCCCACGCCGCGGCGTTGAACGATCGGTCGTTCTTGCCGCCAATATCAAAAACAATGCCGACTCGCGTATTGCACCCCACACGTGTTGCGCCGCTTTGAGTCGCGCACGAAGAGGCGAGGAATACGGCGGAGAGAGCTATCAGAAGTAACGAAATACGCTGGATCTTCATAGAACAATGTCGGTAAAGGCTTAGATTAGTGAGATAAGATTACAAACATACAAAAAAAAGGGCAAGGATGAACTGTGCCCTCTTTTCCTATTTGATGCCTTTTCGCAAAAGCTGCTCTCGCAAGGCATTGGCAACGGCCGAATCGAATCCATTTTGCTGACCCCGTTTCTTGCGTTCGGCGGCGAGAAATGCATCCCGCTTTTTCGAAAGCTCAAGGATTTCGGCCCGGATCTTTACGCGTTCAGCTATTCGCTTGTCGATCTCCTTTTTACGTTCCGCTGCTGGCACTTTCTTCAGGTCGTCGGGCAGGTCGTCTTCTTTTACATCTTCGATCTTGATCTTTTCGTTTTCAACATCTTGAACAATATCGCCGTCATATTGAAAACTGTTCACGGCTTTATTTACCGCCCGATCGGCTTGGGCTCCCATTGATGCACCGTCTGCGATTGTTACCTCAACCGTCGCCTGGGCGGACATATTGAGGGCCTGGACACGCCGGCTCCCGTATGTCAGATAGGTTTGACCGACCTTAGTGGCAAGTTCCGCCAATTTCGTATCATACGGCGTCGCGATCGCCTGCACGCCGCCGTCCTGGGCGATAGCAAAATACTTTCCTTCGCCACGGGCCGCAATCGTTTGCCAGATGTCCTTCGTCCCCTCGATCACGCCGCATTGGATAGTATTAACGATCATATTTTTTTTGACCGCAATCAAAGTCGTTGCAAGAACGTCTGGCTCTTGAACATAATTCTGCGGCGGTGCGTCGCCAACGAGAAAAACTATTTGGGCGGTTCCTTGCCGCATCGGCGCCCAACCGGCATTCTTCACACCCTCGGACAGCGCCTTACGAACATTTTCCGGTGTATCGCCGCCGCCGTCCGCTTTATATGACATAAGTGTTGTATACGCTTTATCCAGATCTTCCGTGATTGGAAAGACTTTCGTAACATACTCATCTCCGACATCCCGGTAGGCAACCAATCCAACGCGAACGCGCGGCCTTGACGGCTTTTGCATCACTTCGTTGATGATGCCCCAGATACGCTGCTTTGCACCTTCAATGAGGCCGCCCATAGAGCCGGTGGTGTCGAGAACGAAGACCATCTCAAGCGTGTCCCGCGTGTCGGCAACCGGAACGGTTTTTACGGGTCTTTTAATCGGCGGCTTTGTTTGGCCGGACGTGCGTTTTTGTGCGGCACACGTAATCGCAAGCGAAAATAATACAAGCAGAAGTAAGAACGACTTGCCGAAAACAACTTTCATTTTTTGAACTCCTAACGGTCGGATATAGCACCTAGGGATAAGGCCGTATGTCTATCGAACGTCGCAAAGCCTCGTTACTTGCGAGAAATTTTCATTGTCCGATGACCTGTTGGATTAACTGAGGTTGGTTTTGGTTGTTTTCTGGGCTAAGTATGTAGGCCGCTGTTAATTTAGCTCGGATGGATTCCGCCTGCGACTCATCGCGGCATAATACAACACCTAGCGGATCGCCCGTCTTTACGTGGTCACCCAGCTTCGCTTGACATGCGTAGCCGACTGCATGATCAATCTTGTCATCCGCCTTCGTGCGGCCGCCGCCGATTTCGACAATAGCGTTCCCGATCTCGAGTGTGTCGATCTCAGATACAAAGCCCGCACTCTCCGCCTTAATCTCGATTTCAAACAGGTCAGTTTTCAAAAGCTGTTCCGGATTGTCGCAAACCGCCCGATCGCCGCCTTGAAGTTCAATATTATGCGCGAATCGTTCGAAGGCCTCGCCGGTATTCAGTTTAGCGGTCGCCAAATCGCGAGCTTCTGCCATATTTTTAGAAACGCCAGCCGAGGCGAGAA
This sequence comes from Chloracidobacterium sp., assembly GCA_031404055.1. Classification (GTDB taxonomy): domain Bacteria; phylum Acidobacteriota; class Blastocatellia; order Pyrinomonadales; family Pyrinomonadaceae; genus OLB17. The sequence continues at coordinate 17,978 of JANNGV010000195.1, read as the reverse complement.
GCCGTGCGGAGAGTTCGAGCGAGAGTTCCCATGTTGCTTCGGCACCTGCTTCCATCTCACCTTTCAGAATCTTGATACATTCATATGTTTCCAATGCATTTCCGACATATTTTCCAAGTGGCTGGCTCATGTCGGAAATAATAGCTTCGGTTTTTACACCAAAATTCTTGCCTGTTTTGACGAGAGCCTCAGCCAATTTCCGTGAATCTTCATACTCCTGCATGAACGCACCCGACCCCGTTTTTACATCAAGTATCAGGGCATCCAGACCTTCCGCCAGTTTTTTCGACATTATCGAGGCAACGATCAACGGTATGCATGGAACCGTCGCCGTAGCGTCACGAAGAGCATAAAGCTTCTTGTCAGCCGGAGCTATCTCGGCCGTCTGGCCAGCCATTGCAAAGCCGCATTCGTTGATTACGCGGTGAAATTCTTCCTTCGAAAGCTTAACTTTGTACCCTGGAATCGCTTCGAGTTTGTCGAGCGTCCCGCCAGTGTGACCAAGTCCGCGGCCCGAAATCATCGGCACTGCGACGCCACACGCTGCAACGATCGGTGCAATTATCAGTGACGTTTTATCGCCCACGCCGCCCGTTGAATGTTTATCGGCTTTTGGTTTGTCGATCCCGGAGAAATCCAGCACCTCGCCGGAATGAAGCATCGCATGCGTCAGGGCGTCCTGTTCGGCGAGGTTTAATCCACGGATGAACATCGCCATGATCAGTGCCGAGATCTGATAGTCCGCCCAGCTTTTATCGCAGACACCATCGATAAATGCATCGATCTCGTCAAGCGAAAACTCGCCTCCATCTCGTTTTTTTTCGATGATCTCTTGTGGCCGCATCTTATCAGAACCGGGAGTAGCAACGGCCGCATTCCCTATCGCCGTTCGTCCATATGAAAAAGACTGCCCAAGTTTCGCACAAGAGCAGTCTCTAAGTCTATGAAAGATATATTCTCTAGGCTCGCTTCAGCAGTACGATCGCCTCGGCCCTTATAGCCTGTTTCTCGCCCACTGCGTCAACCCCTTCGCCGGTTTTCGCTTTAACGCTTATGCAATTTGTTTCAGTTTCCAACGCGTCAGCAAGGCCTTTGCGGATTCCGTCGACGTACGGCCTCAGCTTCGGCTGTTCAAGGCTAACGGTAGAATCGACATTCACAACCTCATAGCCGTGCTCCTTCATCAACCCAATAGCGAAGCGTAGGAAAACAAAGCTCTCTGCATTTCGCCATCTTTCATAGCTGTTCGGAAAATGCGTACCGATATCGCCGAGAGCAAGAGCCCCTAGAATTGCGTCCGTCAGGGCGTGCGTCAGCGCGTCCGCGTCGGAATGCCCTTCGGCACCGAGATCGGATTCGACCTCGACGCCACCGAGGATCAGAGGTCTGCCCGGCACCAATCTATGAATGTCATTTCCAAAGCCGATTCGAAACATTTGCTATTCGGAGTTCCGCAGAAGTGCTTCAGCAAGAATGCGATCTTCCGGATGAGTTATTTTGATATTACGCGCACTGCCCTCGACGTAAGCGATCTCATGCCCAAGCCTTTCGACCAACATGCATTCGTCAGTAACGCCGTCGTCCAGATTTGCCTGGGTAAGTGCCTGTCGCAGAAGTTCATATCGAAACGCCTGCGGCGTCATTGCCCGCCTTAATTTTGTCCGGTCAAGCGTTCCGGTTATCTTGCCTGCCTCAACCTGCTTTATCGTATCTGTAACCAACGTTACGAGACACGCCGCACCAGTTTCCTGGGCTTTCTCGACAGTGGCGGAAATCTCTTCGATCGAGACGAGCGGCCGTACGCCGTCGTGGACGGCAACTATGTCGGTTTCCGGATCGGCGGCGTTCAGACCCTTCAAAACAGATTCCGCCCGGCTGGCACCGCCGGCGATAATACTCTTGATCTTTTTTAACCCGAACTTTTCGATCAGATTTTCATAGACTGATATTTCGTTTGACGGCAGAACCAGCACAACTTGAGAAATAGCTTCGCAAGCCTCGAATTTCTCAAGTGTATGAATGACAGTAGGTTTTCCGAGAATTTCAGCGAACTGCTTCGGGGTCTTTGAATTGAATCGGTTTCCACTGCCGGCTGCGACGATAATTGCTGTGTTCATCCGGATGAAGGTATCGTTTAGAGCGGGCTTGCCCCGCAATTAATCGAGTTCCTCGATTATCGTAGTTTGCCGAAGCTCTCTGGTCGCTTTTCTGAACCCAAGCGACCGGGAATCGTGTACGCCTAGGTTGCTTTGCGTGTGTTGTGGGTTCTCCGTGTGGTGGTCTTCCTTATCTTCCCACAATCGGCCAAAAATCATTTTGCCTGCCGTAGTTTGCAGTACGCTTGTTACCGCGATATCGGCGGTTTTGCCGATCAATCGCCGGGCGTTATCGACGACAACCATCGTGCCGTCGTCAAGATAAGCGACGCCCTGGTTATATTCTTTGCCTTCTTTCAGCACGAAAACGCGCATCGCTTCGCCCGGCAGGACGACAGGTTTGAGGGCGTTGGCAAGCTCGTTAATGTTCAATACAGAAACGCCTCTGAGCTGCGAGACCTTGTTCAAATTAAAGTCATTAGTAACGATCACGGCATCGAGCTGTTTGCCAAGTTCTATCAGCTTAAGATCTACTTCTTTTACCGCCGGAAAATCCGTTTCGACGATCTGAATATCGAGCTTACTGTTGTTGCGAAGCCGCTGAAGCATGTCGAGCCCGCGGCGGCCACGTTGGCGTTTTGACGAATCGGCCGAGTCGGCAACCTGCTGCAATTCGGCCAGAATAAAATGCGGGATGATCAAAGTGCCGCCGAGAAAACCTGTTTCCGAAACATCCGCGATTCGGCCGTCAATGATCACCGACGTGTCGAGTATTTTGTAATCTCGCTTCAGGTTCTTGTCGCTGAAAATGCCGCCAAGGGCTGACAGATCGAGGTATTCGCCTTTTGCGGCTCCAACCATAAGGCCGACATAACCCATAAAAAATGCAAGAGAAATTGTCAGGAATGTCTGCATCTCGGCCGAAACAGCTGCTTCCTTTTGAATGGAGATCAAAACGCCAATCAAAAACGCTCCAACTATGCCGAGAATCGAACCGATCGCGGCACCGATCAGAGTTTTAAGCGACGCACGCCGCACACGCATTTCGAATGCAATTATCAACAGCCCGACTATCCCGCCAAGCATGCCCGAAAGCAAATGTCGCGTCGCCTGGGCTTCGACCTGGGAAAGGCCGAATCGCGAAGTTCTTTCAAACGGATTAAGCACATAGCCCAACAATATTAGCAATGCTACAAATCCGATCCTGATTATTAGTACATCAAGCTTCATCTCAGAAAAATTCTACCACGAAACACCAACAGTAAGTAAAAACTATCGCACCATATAATTCGGCTTATACTATCTGACCGTCAAAACCTGTCCGTTCAAGCCGATCGACTCAGCTGAGAGCAGGTAAAGAACTGTTCTTGCAACATCGTCGGCCGGAACCGTTGTCTCCTGTCTGAACAGGGCCTCGTCGAGGCTGGAATTACCTCGTTCGCGGTCGCTGACGGCAACGCAGTTTATCCGAAAATTCCCCGGCAGCGAGGCGGCAAGCGATTGCGTCAATCCTATAACTCCCGCTTGAGATGCCATAAGCAACCCATTTTCACGCGTCTGGGCAACATCACCAGCCGACACGATGTTCACTATCTTCGGCTTGGGACGATCGTCCATCAAAACCATCGCGGTGTGTGTCAAAAAATAAACCGATCTCAGATTTCTATCAATCGTGTCCGAAAAATCCGACTCAGTAGAATCTTGAAACGACGATTCGGGCGCATATTTCAGACAATTTACGAGCAGATCAAGCCGCCCGAATGTTTGGTCAACTTCGCCTATAAGATAGCGTATGCCAGCTAATGTTGAGACGTCCGCATTGACGCCTATTGCCAGCGTCCCGAGTTCGACAAGCTCCTGTATAGCCCGTGTGCTTTCGTCTGATGATTCGGGAAATGCAGCGATCACAAAACTTCCCTGCAATGAGAGCTGTAGGGCGACAGCCCGGCCAATAGGTGAAGTTCCGTCAGATATGAGTGCTACCTTTTCAGCAAATTGGTGAATACTTTGTGATGACATAGTGTTTGGGTGCGCCATTCAGGATACAGAAAGCACATCGTTTTCCAAAACCTGTTTCACTTCCGGCTCGCGTCTACTGTATTCTGTCTTTTAAAACGGCATGGCAAAGCAACCTGCAACAATTTACGTCTGCCAAAACTGCGGCGGGCAGTCGCGCAAATGGCTGGGGCAGTGTCCCGACTGTCAGGAATGGAACACGCTCGTCGAAGAACGTTTTCGCCCGACGCCGCAAAACGGCGGAAAGATCGCCTTGTCTAAATTCGGCATCGAGGCCCGGCAGGCCGTAGCATTCACCGACATAGAATCGCAGGACGACGCCCGCACTCCATCCGGCATCGAGGAGCTTGACCGCGTCTTAGGCGGCGGGATCGTAGCCGGTTCACTGGTGCTCATCGGAGGCTCGCCCGGTATCGGCAAATCAACAATCGTCATTCAAATGGCTGACAAATTGAGCCAAAACGGTGCAAAGGTCCTATATGTTTCGGGCGAGGAATCCGAACGCCAGATCAAGATGCGCGGCGAGCGGCTTGGCTTATCCGCTGATAATCTTTTTCTCTTGCCGGAGACGAATCTACAGTCGATCTTCACCGTAATTGATAAACTTCGGCCCGATTTCATCATCGTCGACTCTATCCAGACTGTATTTAGCGAAGCCATCGAATCGGCGCCGGGAAGCGTTTCGCAGGTTCGCGATGTTGCCGGGCAGTTTATGATGCTCGCGAAGCAAACGGCAACCCCCGTTTTCCTGACGGGTCATGTGACGAAGGAAGGCTCCATCGCCGGGCCAAAGACGTTGGAGCATATCGTCGATACGGTGCTTTATTTTGAAGGCGACCGGCATCACAACCACCGAATTATACGTGCGACAAAAAACCGTTTCGGTGCCGCAAACGAAATTGGCGTTTTTGAGATGACTAACGCCGGGTTGATCCCGGTTGGCAATCCGTCCGAGCTTTTCCTTCAGGAACGGCCCGAAGGGGCAAGCGGTTCTGTCGTGACGGTCTGTATGGAAGGCACCCGTCCGATGCTCGTCGAGGTGCAGGCTCTCGTCTCAAGCACAAAATCAGCGTCGGGCAGACGGATGGCCCAGGGCTTTGATTACAACCGCACATCGTTGTTGATCGCCGTCCTAGAAAAGCGGCTCGGATTTCAGCTTGCGGGCGACGATGTTTTCATAAATATCGCGGGCGGCCTTGAAATTGACGAGCCGGCCGCCGATCTTGGAGTCGTCTCCGCTATCGCCTCGAGCTTTCGTAATCTTCAGATCGATCCGGAAATCGCTGTATTTGGCGAAGTTGGCCTGACCGGCGAGGTCCGCGGCGTATTGCAGGCACAGTCGCGTGCCCGCGAGGCTCAAACACTGGGCTTTAAAAAACTAATTCTGCCCGAATCGAATAAAAAAGGACTCGAAAAGCTGCTGGGAATTCGCGTGGTGGGTGTAAGGAATTTGGAAGAGGTTATGGACGAGTTATTTTAGTTATTATGGAATTACGAATTGTACTGGCCTTAATTGCAATTTTATTTAGCATCCTGTTTATTCGTCTTGCAATCAACCGTAAATCCTCCGGCCTTATTGTTTAAGATGCAGCAAAATTAGCCTAAATACATCTTTCAGATGAGCAAAACAGTACTACACGATGGCGACGAAGGCGTTCTTTTGATCGTTAAAGACGCCAAGGCAAAGCGTGTAAAAGCCGTTAAAACGAACTTTACGTCACGTTCACCGGTCCATGTAGTTTACGGCGGAGCTCACCTGTTCAAATCCGGCACTACGCGAAAGCTCGGCGAGATCGCTTTAAGATCGGTGGAAACCTATGCGCTTAATTTTGTTGAATTCGCCAATGCGATGTGGCTAAAGGGTTGCGAGACCTTACCAAATTTCGACAAGCAGATTGAGGACCTGGAAAAGCTAATCGTCAAAAACGCAGACAAGGTAAGGTCTGAGAATTATCCGGCCTGGTTTGCCTGGACGGTCTATCAGCGGACGCTTGAAAAGCTTAAAAATGAACCCGTCGAGGATTTCCGCATCGATTTCGAAGACGGTTATGGGTTTCGCTCCGATGCAGAAGAGGACGCCGACGCGATTGCTGCCGCACTAGAGCTCGCCGAGACATACAACAATAAAACCATTACGCACTTTTCCGGCTTCCGCATAAAGTCATTAACTTCCGAAACACGCGAACGTGCAATACGCACACTAAAACTCTTTTTAGACAGTCTTCTCAAAGCCACAAGGAAAAAGCTTCCGGAAAATTTCGTCGTGACGCTTCCGAAGGTCACTAACAAGAAGGAAGTTGCCGATCTCTGCAAACATCTGAAAAAGATCGAGAAGAATCATGGCTTGCCTGTAGGATCGATCAAAATTGAGATAATGATCGAGCATCCGCTCGCGATCGTCGACAAAAAAGGAAATATAGCTTTGCGGTCGCTTGTCGAAGCAGGCAAAGGCCGATGCACATCCGCTCATTTCGGTGCGTTCGATTACACAGCGAGTCTCGGCATCGCAGCCTCGCACCAGCATTTGCGTCACGATGCATGCAATTTTGCCAGGCATATGATGCTGGCGGCTCTTGCACGGACCGGCATTCGTCTATCGGACTCGGTTACGACACAGATGCCCGTACCTATCCACAAAGGCCCTAAGCTGTCCGAAAACGAACTAGCAGACAATAAAAAATCGGTTATCGCGGGATGGCGAACGCATTTCAATAACGTTACTCACTCGCTGATCAACGGCTTTTATCAAAGCTGGGACCTTCATCCAAACCAACTTGTCGCTCGTTACGCGGCGGTTTACGCCTTTTTCTTAGAAGCTGGAGATGCGCAGGCAGAGCGGCTGAAGGCTTTTGTTAACAAGGCGACCCAAGCGAATCTTACCGGCAACACTTTCGACGATGCGGCGACGGCCCAGGGGCTTGTCAACTTTTTTGTGAGAGGAATTGACTGCGGCGCGTTGACCGAGCTTGACGTCGTAGAATCGACAGAACTTTCGATCGAAGAGCTTCGGATGGCGTCTTTTTTGCAGATCACTGAAAACCGGCGAAAAGCGGGCCGCTAAAGAGCTTCGTCGCCGGACATGATCCGTTCGAGCATCTCTTCCTTGCTCTGCCTCACATCCTTTATCCGTGGTGGGCTTGATTCGTTTGCAAAAGTGGTCGGCTGGATAAACGCATCGGCCGGCAGCGGCAGCCCTTCGATAGCGAGCCGTTTGGCAATGATCTTCGACACCAATTCCTGCTCAAACTGAGAGATATCGCTGAACGTTACGCCGATGCCCGTATTTTCGAAGCGATAGATAGCCTTGCAGGCCAACGGAAGCCGATTTTTGTTCGGCAATTCGATCTCAAGCCGAAACTCGTCGCCCGCATAGATATTTTCTTCCCAACCCGTAAAACACCCGCCAATGCTGATCTGCTGCAGCATGGTTCCCTGCCGCTCGCCAAATTTTGTATAAATTACGGCTGGAACCTCTAACGAGAATCGTGTGTGTTTTCTCTGCTCGATTGACATTGGACTGGAAGGGGGTTGCCTCAAAACGAGGCGTTTGCTATCGCTATTTTAGCGATATTGGTTCAGGCAAAGCAATACCTAATTTCGCTTCCGACCGCCCAAATGAAAAGCCGCCTGTGTGAAGACGGCTTTTTCTTAATGAAACATTTTTATTCCCAACTAGCTATTTGCCGTCTCCGCTTTCGAACAGTGGGTCGCAAACGCATCTGTCAAAGCCTGTGCAATCACTGCCGGCGGACGGCCTTCAAGGTCCCTTCTCTCAAACATTTGCACCAGCTTTCCGTCTTTAATGAAACCGATCGAAGGCGACGACGGAGCATATCCGGTGAAAAGCTCACGTGCGGTGTCTGTAGCGTCAATATCGGCTCCGGCGAAAACGGTTATAGATCGGTCGGGCTTTGCTTCGGAGTTCTGCAATGCCATCGCGATACCCGGCCGGACGCCGCCGGCGGCACAGCCACACACAGAATTCACGACAACCATAAGCGTCCCACTGGTTTTCTCAACCGCTTCCACTACAGCTTCGGTCGTTTTTGTTTCCTCAATTCCGAGTTGTGCCAATTCGGCACGCATCCCGTAGATCATCATTTCTGGGTAAGGCATAATTTTTTCCTCTTTCGTATCAAATTCTGGTCCGGTTGGATACCTGACCTTTTTTTCAAGTATTAGGCAAGGGCTCTCGGTAGTCAAGTTGTGAGACAGATTTCATATGCCGTTTGCCCGCTCCGGGCATATCTCCTAATATTGGTCTACGAGTCTAAAAATCGACGGGAGTTCGGGGCTTTCTTAAAATGGCGATCGAGATCGAGAAAAAATATCGCATGGACAAAAAGCGATTAGTGGAAATAACGACCAAACTTGGTGAAATGGGTGCGGAATTCCGCAGTGAGGTTTTCGAAGAAAACTATCTCCATCGCGGCGGCGTTATCGATGAACGCGGAGCCGTTCTCCGCCTTCGAAAGATCGGCGATAAAACGCTGCTGACCTATAAAGAGCGGCTGCACAACGATTCAGATATCAAGCATCGGATCGAGCACGAAACGACCGTCGCTGATGTGGATGAGATGGAAAATATAATAGGCCGGCTCGGATACAAGCTCTCCGTCGTTTACGAAAAGCACCGCAAAACATGGCATTTTCGCGATGTTGAAGTAGTTCTCGACGAACTGCCTTTCGGGTTGTACATGGAGATTGAAGGTACGGTCGAAGCGATCGGCGAAGCTGAAAAGCTATTGGCTATAGAAGACCTTGAGCCGGAGCCGCGCGGCTATCCTCGCCTCACAGTTAAATACGGTAACCTTATCGGAGAAGTGTCCGAAGCAAGATTCGAAAAAACATCGGCGGCCTAGGTGAGTATATCCTTTCCAACAAATGCCATCTGAGCGTCAAAAAGCTCACCGCTGCCCGAGATCTTTTTGTATGAACCATCCGGACGCAGTGATCTGGAATTAACATTGTCCCGTAAATATACGTCAAGAATTTCTTCTTTTACATAGGTTCGAATAGATGGATCGATGATCGGCAGCACTATTTCGACTCGGCGATCCAGATTTCGATGCATCCAGTCCGCGCTGCCAAGATAAACCTCGTGCTCATCATTGCCGCCATTCGCAAAGTAAAAAATGCGGCTGTGTTCGAGAAACCGGCCAACCACCGACCGGACCCGAATGTTCGATGACAACCCCTTTACGCCGGGCCGCAGCACGCAAACACCGCGTATGATCAGATCGATCTCCACGCCCGCCTGCGAGGCCTCGTAAAGCTCATGGATCAACTGCTCATCCGTCAAGCTGTTGGCCTTGACGATGATCCGCGCGTCAACGCCGTTAAGCTTATGTCTCTTTTCTCGTCTAATGAGCTCCGTCAACCGCTCGCGCAAATCGAGCGGTGCGATAAGTAAGCGGTCATACTTGCTCTGTTGCGAATAGCCGGTGAGAAAATTAAAAAGACTGGTCGCGTCCGAGCCGATCTCCTCGTCAGCCGTTAAAAGCCCAAGATCGGTGTAAATGCGCGAAGTTGTAGGATTATAGTTACCCGTCGCAAGGTGTACGTAACGGTAAAGCTTGTCTTTCTCGCGCCTCACAACCAACAAAACCTTGGAATGCGTTTTTAACGTGCTGATACCATATACAACATGAACGCCTTCGTTCTCAAGCCGTCTTGCCCACTCGATATTGTTCTCTTCATCGAAACGGGCCTTTAGTTCGACCAGGGCCGTAACCTGTTTGCCCAATTGCGTCGCTCGAATAAGTGAGTTAACTATCGGGGAATCTTTGCCGGCGCGATACAGGCATATTTTTATTGCCTGCACGTCCGGATCTTCGGCGGCCTGAGCGATAAAATCAGTCACCGCTGAAAAAGCGGTATACGGGTGATGCAGCAGTACGTCCTGCTTTTTCAGCACATCAAAAATGTTCTTTTTCTCGAGTAAGATCGAAGGATGGACGACGGCAATAGGCTTGTCCTTAAGCTGCGCCCGATCCAGACCATATAGCTGCATCAAATCCGGAATATCTACAAACCCCTCGATCGGGAAAACATCCTGCTCGGTCAGGCCAATGCCGTCGGTCAATAGCTTCAGCATCTTCTCCGGCATGGCGGCTGAAACTTCGAGCCTTACCGGAAAACGAAAACGCCTCCGCTGCAGTTCGCGTTCAAGCGTTCGCATCAAATCGCCGGCCTCGTCTTCGCGGAGCTCGATATCGGCATCACGCGTTACGCGAAACAAATAGCCGTCGCTCGTTTTCATGTTCGGAAACAGGCTTTGGGCATTTGAGGCAATAACTTCTTCCATCAACACGAACCGGCCGCCTTTTTCGTTGACCGGGATCAAACGCGGCAATGTCGGCGGCAGTTTGATGCGGGCAAACCGCTTTTGCCGGAACAGGTGTTTGAGATTCTTTTGGGTAAAATTACGGTTCGGCTCAATAAAAAGCCCGATGTTTACGCTCAGATTTGAGATATAGGGAAACGGGTGGCTCGAATCGACCGACTGCGGCGTCAGTATCGGAAAAAGATTGTCGCGAAAGTATTTATCCAGCTTGCGCCGGTCCTTCGCATTCAGGGATTTATAAGGCTCAACCGTTATCCTGGCCTCGGCAAGCGATGGGAGCACAGTCTCATGCAAAAACGAAACCTGCCGTTTGAGCATCGGGCGCAATCGTTTGCCGATCTCACGCAACTGTTCCGTCGCCGTCATCCCGTCGGGTGAAAGATCGCTGACGCCTTCCTCTATTTGCTCTTTGATACCGGAAACACGGATCATAAAAAACTCGTCGAGATTAGTCGAAAATATCGACAAAAACTTTAGGCGTTCGAGCAGCGGCAAGTTTTCGTCCATCGCCTCGTCAAGCACACGTCGGTTAAATTCAAGCCAGCTGAGCTCGCGGTTAAAGAGAGTCGCCCCTTCAAAAGGATCGCTTACACCAAGGTCTTGCACCGCTTCAGTTGTTTGTCTCGCTGTTTTAATTTCGGTGTGAATCATAAGGGGCATCCACAATTATAGCGGTTGGAGCCCAATAGTTATGTTAAATCTGCGTTACCTAAATGTTACACAATTGTGCGGTCATTTGGTAGAAAATTTGCCAACACCTCGCAATTGCCTCAATTTTTGGATTGCCTCCAATTTGAATTGCCTCCACCTTTAGGTGGAGGTTGGCAATAAGCAGGAGACCGGCTTCAGCCGAATAATAATTAGAAAAATTCCTATCGGCTTTTAGCCAAAAAGTGTGTGTTAAACGACAAATAGATTTAGTTATTTCAAGATTTTCACCTTGGCCCCGACCGGAATCACCGCAAAGATCTCGCTGATCTCTTCGTCTTTCAAAGCCACGCATCCATCCGTCCAGTCGCTGGCAGTGCCGCCGCCGTGGATATAGATCTCGCCCCCCAACTTTGTTTTTTGTGGCGGCATGCCGCCTTCATCTATCGCTTTGACGATCGCACCGTATTGGTCTTTGGTGATCAAACCGGCCGCGAGTCCACGTTTTGCATCATCTTTCGAAGGGTAGCTGAGGCCCAAAGAAAGGTGAAAACGGCTTTCCGGATTCTTTGTAAAAACGTAGAACTCACCTTCGGGAGTTCGCCCGTCACCCTCAACCTCCTTGTCGCCTTTTGCCGAAAACCCGAGAACGACCGTGTAAGTTTTGACCGGTTTCTTGCCGTCGAGTATCTCTAATTTTCTGGCAGCTTTGCGGATTATTATGCTTGGCTCGGCCAGAGTTGTTAATGGTTTGTTATCCATTTCTGATGATCTGATCTGCGACAAAACTGAGAAAGTGGCAACGGCTGCCACCGCAAAAAAAATTACTACTGCTTTGAGGATCGATCCATGTTCCGCCGAGATACGAAATCTTTGCCTCATTTTTCTTCTTTTCGTGCTCTTCTTATTCTTTCTTATTCATTTCCCGTTCTTTCTTCGTCGGTGGTCGGATTTAAATCTCAACAACAGAAAAAGAGGAACAAGATGAACAGGACGAAAACCGGATCCCGTCCGAGATTTCCTTATCTCAACAAGATCTCGTCATTTCTTTTCAACGGAAGTTACTGCCCTTGCTTTTTCGAGCATCGATTTAGCTTCGTTTGGCTTTCCGTTCTTTCTCCAAAATGCTGCCAAATTATTGTAGCGCTCAACCGGATCGTAATTCATCGCCCAAGCAACTTTCGCCATGCATTCCGGGCAGTTATCGAGCGGCCGCCGGTCGGTTTCACTAAGGTGGTTCGTCCCCGACATCAGGCATTCATATTTTGTGCAGTGCTTCATCGAGAACATGTGGCCGGTCTCGTGCATTGCGATCTTCAGCGTTCGAGTCAACATTCGGTCTGCGGCATTATTGCGTTCGAACGCAATGTCCGAGAACCGGTAAAGCGAATAGACGCCGACACGTTCAGAAAACGTAGCCTGGCCAAAAACAAAGGCCCACGTCTCGCCCGGGTAAAGATCGTAGTTGGTAAAGGCTACCAACGCTGCCGCGTCCGCCGGCCGCATTTTCGGAAGCACATCGTCAAGAAAATAGTTGGTTCGTATTTGCAGATTATTGCGGTATTCGATCTTTCGGCTTTTGTTATTCGGCGCCTTGCCAAGCGCCATCTCACGGCCCAGCTTTACCGGCAAATTAAAATAGGCCTTCATATATTCAGCTGTAAGCTGAACAGCTCGTTTTTGTTCCGCCGAAAATGTCCCTATGGGCTGAATATATATCGTCCGTCTCTCAGCCGTGGGCAGTGTCGGGTTAGAAGTGATGTATTCTTCAAACGTCTCGCCCGCCTCTTTCTGGCTTACCAGCCAATCACCATCGCGAATCACCATCGGCTCAAAGAACTGAACAACAGCATCTTTTTGCTTAGCCAGTTTTTCCGCGCGGCTGACCCTCGCTGGCGCCACATTCGAGGCAGTCTGATCGGTGCTGGAGCAACCTGCCGCAAACATTACACACAAAACCAACGCGGCAAATTTCATATCGGCTTAGACAACATTTGTGAGGATTTGTTCCGACCGCTCAATCATAATCTGCCTCGGCTCATCACCATCACCGAAAATCTCTATAGAAACGATCCGCGAAGGAAAATTCCTGCTGCCTAGACGTTCGGCCCATTCGATTATTACTACAGCATTCGGATCGTCCAGGATATCTTCCAGCCCCACCGCGAAGCTCGCATCGCTTCCCGCGTCGATCCGCCATAGGTCTATGTGATAGACATCAAAACTCTTTGTTTTGTATAGGTTTACAAGTGAGAAGCTAGGGCTCGTTACTTCATCGATATCAAAACCGAGTGCCTGCAGTATTCCCTTTGTCAACAGTGTCTTCCCCGCACCAATCCCGCCGCGCAGCAGCAAAACATCTCCGCCGCGTATCTCGCCGCCAAGTGTCTCGCCAAGTGCAAAGGTTTCTTGCGGCGATTGACTATTGATTTTTTCGACTCTCATCAAATATTCACAAGGTGAATGAAATTTTTCAAATGCTTATCCTGCATATCCTGTCCATTCTGTTCTAATTTCCTGATACCTGCTCAAACGCCTCGGTCAAACACTCCCGTACATCCGACGCCGTCATTACCCGTTTGCCGTATTTCTTTTCCGCAATATCGCCGGCAAGTCCGGCCAGATAAACCGCGGCCACGACCGTTTCAAACATGTCTATCTTCAACTGAACCGACTGAGCAGCAAAACCCGCGATTATGCCCGTCAGCGTATCGCCGTTACCCGCCTTGCCAAGCCCGGCATTCCCAGTCGGATTTACGACAACCTTACCGCCCGGCTCACCGATCAAAACCCGCTCGCCTTTTAGGATAAGGATCACATTATGTTTCTGTGAAAACTCGCGGACGGCAGCAACACGGTCCTTGATCGCGTCCTTATTGTCCGTGCCGAGCAACCGCATAAACTCGCCCTCATGCGGCGTAAGGATCAGCTCAACGCCACTCTCACCATTCGCCGCGGAGCCGGCGAATGGTGAGAGGAGATTAAGTGCGTCCGCATCGACGACCGTCGGATGCCGCCGGTTCGCTACGATCTTCTTAACAAACTCCTTCGTACCTTCATCCCGCGACAGCCCGCACCCGACCGCCACCGCATCCGCCTCCTCCAGCAGATCCTCGATCTCGTCACACGCTTCTTCCGAAATAGATCCATTTTCCGTCTCGGATACCCCGCGCACCATCACCTCCGGCAGCACACGCGAAGCGATCGATTCCTTCGAAGACTTCGGCGTAACCACAGTTACCAGCCCAACCCCAGACCGCATCGCCGCATTCCCCGCCAGAACAGCCGCTCCGGAATAGTTCTCGGAGCCCGCGATGAGAACTGTTTGGCCGCGTTTGTTTTTGTAAGAATCATCGGAAAACTTGGTTTCTTCGAGCCAGTTCCCGGCATCTCCACGTTCAGCAAGATATAATTGAGAAGGCTGGTCATCAATAAGTTCCGAAGGCGAACCGATATCCGCGATGACAAGCTCGCCATTTATCGCCGCAACGTCAGGCAGTACGTTTCCCGGTTTTGGAGCGGTAAAAGTCACCGTCACATCGGCTCGAACGGGCTCGGCCAAACGCTCGCCTGAATCAGCGTTGAGGCCTGAAGGAATATCAACCGACACGCATAATCGGGGATTGGGAATTGGCCCTTCATTCACAAAATTTAGATCATGAATTATGTTGTAGAGCCAAATGTCCAGCGGACGCGTCAAGCCTGTCCCAAAAACTGCATCAACGATCACATCAGAGAATTGTCCCGAATCCATGTAGAACTGTTCCCACTCTTCCTTAGACCCGATTTCTCTGAGTTCACCGAAGCTGCTCACGTAGACATCGTCGAATTCAAAATCTTCCCTACAAAGAACTCCAAAGTTTATCCGGGCGTCGCCTTTTGTCTCTTTGATCTTTCCAAACAGGAGAACATCGATATATGCACCCTGCATCGCAAGTATCCTCGCTAAAGCCGCCCCGTCCCCGCCGTTATTCCCTTTGCCGCAAAGAACGAAAATCGACTTGCCTTTGACAGACCCGCCGAGTTTTTCAGTAATCACACGTGCGACTGCATGTGCGGCATTTTCCATCAGCAATATCGACGGAATGCCGTATTTTTCGGTCGTCAGGCGGTCGACCTCTCGCATTTCAGCGGCTGTCAGCACTTTCTGCATAGAGCAATACGTTGCCACGAATAGGTTCAGAGTTCAAACTTTATTTTGTTTTTCCGCTGTCACGTAAGAACATACTAAAGCTTGAATTTCTGAACATAGAAAAGCCGCACTTACTTCAAAATGCGGCTTTTCTAACTATATTTGGAGATTGCAAACAGACCTATACCGTTAAAATGGTCAGATGTTGCCTGCCACTGTGCTTGATCACCGTTTTCTTCCGTTCATTTAATAAAAAGCGTTATTCGGCCCTTGTTTCCATAAATTTCGATACACGGGTTTAATGTAACTGCCCATACTATCGCTGCGTGTAACCGTTCGGATAAGCTTGTTTCCATTCCCATGCAGTGCGGATTATCTGTTCCAGCCCCGTATATTCTGGCTTCCAACCAAGAACATCCAGAGCTTTTTTAGCATCGGCGATCAACCACGGCGGGTCACCGGCGCGCTGCGGTTCGATGTTTATCTCGATCGGCATTCCCGTAACATTTCTGGCCGCCTCAATTACTTCTAAAACGGAAAATCCGCGTCCGTTGCCCAGATTTATATGCACCGAATCATTGCCGTTTTCTAAATAATCGAGTGCTCGAATATGCGCGTCGCCCAGATCCGCTACATGTATATAATCGCGGATACAGGTGCCGTCAGGCGTGTCGTAATCGTCTCCAAACACCGATACGAATGGTAATTTACCTTCCGCCGCCGCTAAAACGTTAGGAATCAGATGAGTTTCCGGATCGTGATGTTCGCCGCATTTCACGGTAGCACCGGCGGCATTGAAGTAGCGAAGAGCAGCAAATTTCAACCCGTAAGCCGTGTCATAACATTCCAGAATCCGCTCCGTCATAAATTTCGACCAGCCGTAAGGATTGATCGGTTTTTGCGGATGTGTTTCATCCATTGGCACGCGTTCGGGTGTTCCGTAGGTAGCGCAGGTTGAAGAAAAAACAACGCGTTTAATGTCCGCTTCAATCAGCGAATTGAGCAAATCGTTGGTCTGCAAGGTGTTGTTTTCAAAATACTTTGCTGGATCAGCAACCGATTCGCCGACATACGCATATGCTGCAAAGTGTATGCATGCTTTGATCCTGTGTTCCGCTAAGATGTTTGTTACTAGGGGTTTATCGCCGACATCTCCCTGATAAAACGGGATGTCAGAATCGACCGCTTCTCTATGTCCGTAAACCAGATTATCGAGTACAACAACGTCTTCGCTCTTTGCCCTCAACATCTCGACTGTTGCACTGCCGATATACCCCGCCCCGCCCGTAACTAAAATCGCCATTAAGAATATCTCCAACAAGAACGTTAATCTTGGTAATTATTGTCGCATCGCTTTTACAAAACTCCGCACAGGAAATTGCACAGGAATCTGGTCCCGATTTCGCTCCTTCGTCTAGAGCTATTCTTCTATGATCAGTTGATATGAAAGGAAGCAAATTTATTCGCCAGAATCAAACTTAACGCTCCCATTAAAGCCGGATAATTTCCAAGAGTTGAGGGCATTATGTTCACAGACGGATAGCCTTGACACATTCCGCTTTCAGCTCCTTTTTTAATGTCATCGGCGATCAAGGACCACGCTCGAAGGAATGGACCTACAACGATCGTGACTTCGGGAGACAATCCTTGAACAAGGTTAGAAATTCCGACGCCAATATAGTGAGCTGTTTCTTTTAATGCGGCGACGGCATTTTTGTTGCCTTTCAAAGCCAGTTCCACCAACTCGGTAAAAATGATTTCACTTTGTCCATTTTTAGCGCCCTGCAATTTTGAATATCTAGCACACGCAGCACGTTCCGAAGCGAACGCTTCCCAGCAATCATAACGGCCCGCTGCGCAAGCAACAGGAGCATTGCTTCCAATGGTCATGTGGCCGAATTCACCGGCTACACCACCTTTTCCGCGATAAAGCTGGCCGTCAAAAACAATGCCCGTTCCAATTCCACTGTGAACCAAGACTACGACAAAATCCCGGACATTGCTGATCTCCGGCCTTCCCAGCCATAACTCTGCCAGGGCAGTTGCATTCGTATCATTTTCAATTATGACGTTAAGTTTGGTTGCCTCTTGAATCTTTTCGGCAATTTTGGGATGGTGCCAATCGAAGTGCGGTGTGTAAACGACTTTCTTGTTGCCCGGTTCAACCAAACCGGGAACGCTTACTCCAATCCCTTCGATCGAACCATCACATTTATCGATAAAAAATTTGGCCGCTTCGATTATATTGCTTATGCTCTCGTCAAAATCCGGACTCGTTGGAAATTCCCGCTTTTCAAGGAGTCGACCGCTTAAATCGCTGATTCCAACTATCGTTGCTTGTTTTCCAAGATCAATGCCCAGAGCAACCGCATTAGTGGTTTTCAGAGAAAGTAACTGTGGGGGCCGTCCGCCTGAAGATTCGCCCTCAATTTCTTCAATCAAATCAGCGATAATAAGTTCATCTACGATTAAACTAACGGTTGAGCGTTGCAATTCAGTTTTCCGTGAAATGTCGGCACGCGATACCGGACTCTCTTCACGTACATAATTCAATATAATTTGACGATTTATGTCACGAATTGTGTTTGACCGGGCGACATTTACGCTTTTTAGATTTATTCGTCTAGCCATATTACCGCCCGTCGTCAAATTGATTGTCTAACAACCAATTTTACTGAGCCGGAAGGTTCTTGTAAACGTCTTCACGCTTTTGATAACCATCCTTGACAACCGATTGCCG
>JANNGV010000194.1:0-9556 GCA_031404055.1 Chloracidobacterium sp. | reverse complement strand
GAACTGCTGCCGATCGACAACACGTTCTTTCGAACTTTCCTGGAGGTTCAGGGCGCCTTTGCTTTTATCCTGACGGTCCTCGTCGCTCCGCCGCTCATCTCGCGCGATTTGTCGAACAATGCATTGCCGCTTTATTTGTGCCGACCGCTTTCTCGCACTGAGTACGTGCTCGGCAAGATGGCTGTAATTGTGGTCCTGTTGTCGTTGGTGACGTGGGTGCCGGGCCTGCTGATCTTCTTTTTCCAAGCGTCCTTAAGCGGCTTCGCGTGGCTGGCGGCGAATCTGTGGATGGTCTGGGCGATCTTCTTCGGATTCATGGTCTGGATCATCCTGTTGTCGTTAATTGCGCTCGCCGTATCGGCGCTCGTTAAGTGGCGCGTGGTGGCTAGCGGCTCGATGTTGGGACTGTTCTTCGTGCCGAGCGCGTTCGGTGAGATCGTCAATCAGCTTTTTCTGACACGTTCAGGACAACTTATCAGCTTGTGGGCGACGATGAACAGCATATGGCGTGGATTGTTCGGACTTTTCGAGCGACAGGCCGGAACCATTCGCGGAAAAGTCACCAATCCAATTTACGATGAACAGTTTTTTGACATCGTCCTGTTAGAGCCGCCGCTGTGGGCTTCTTGGCTGGTAATCGCTCTGGTCTGTGGCGTATGTATTTGGCTGCTGTCGAGCAAAGTACGAGCTTACGAGGTGATCAAATGACACCGACGACATCACCATCGACATCACCATCGACAACACAATCGACAACACAATCGTCATCGACGACGCCCGCATCGTCAACAGTGGAGAGCTCAGCGATTGCTTCATCACCTTCAGATACGATGATCGTGTTTGAAGACGTGTCGAAATTCTACGGCGAGGTCCTCGGCGTCAATCGAGTCAATTTGCAGATCGCGCCTGGCATTACGAGCCTGGTCGGGCCGAATGGGTCAGGCAAGACTACTTTGATGAATCTGATGACGGGGCTGCTCAAGCCGTCAAGCGGTCAAATCACCGTTCTCGGCATATCGCCTGGCGAGCCGGAGGCGATCTTTCAAAAGCTCGGTTACTGTTCGCAGTTTGATTCCTTTCCGCGCGGAGCAACAGCACGCGAGTTTATAGAATTCTATCTGCGCGTTCACGGTTACACGAAACAGGAAACTGATGAGTTGACATACCAGGCGCTCGAACACGTGTCGATGCTGGAAGCGGCGGACCGAAAGATTTCGGCGTTCAGTAAGGGAATGCGGCAACGCGTCCGGTTGGCGCAATCGATCGCGCACAACCCATCGGTGCTCGTATTGGATGAACCGTTGAACGGACTTGACCCGATGGCGCGTGCCGAGATAATTCGGCTGTTCCGCCAGCTCGCGGACCAAGGAATGTACCTCATCATCTCAAGCCACATCCTGCACGAAGTGGATATGATGTCCGACAGCGTCGTGCTTCTGCATAACGGCTACGTAGTCGCGGAAGGCGAGGTGCACGGCGTGCGCGATGAGATCGACGAGCATCCAATCCAGATTCTGATCCGCTGCGACCGGCCGCAAGTTTTGGCTGCACGTCTGTTCGAGCACGAGCACACCGTCGAAGCGCGAATACATGCTGACCGTCAGGGTTTATTTGTTAAAACGCGCCGGCCGGATGATTTCTATCTGTTGCTGAATAAGGTGATCACCGAGCAGAATCTGCAGGTCGAATCGGTCGGACCGGTCGATGACGACCTGAATGCCGTCTATCAATACCTGATCACATCCGATGGAGGGCAAACTTGATGATAGATCGCGTAGCGATCAATTGATTTAGCGGTGGGTTTCAACCCACGGAAGGTTATGAGTTAAAGCTGGAGGCAATTTATAAAGGCAAAATGCAAACGGAACCTAATGTAAATCCGGTGAATGTAAATCCCGTAAGGGCAACCTCCTGGTCGCTGTGGACGCGGCAGACGCTTGCGATCCTGCGGCTTGAGATCAAGAAAAACTTCTTGAGTCGTCGCGCTTTTCTGCTCTATTTGATCGCGGGATTACCACTTGTCTTGTTGTCGATACTCGCGCTCTTTCCGCCGCCGACGGACGAGATGGAAAACTTCAGCGAACTGAGCACGGTCTATGCGGCGGTTTACGGCGGGCTTATCCTTCGCACGCTCATCTTTTTTGGCTGCGCGTGGGTTTTTATGAACCTGTTTCGCGGCGAGGTGGTTGACAGAAGCCTACACTACTATTTTCTGGCACCCGTCCGGCGCGAAGTCCTTGTCGTCGGTAAATATCTATCGGGGCTGATCGCGACGATCGTGTTATTCAGCATCACGACTGTCGGGTCAATATTAATACTCTACTTCTGGCTATTCCCGTCAGAGTCGGCGGGATACTTTTCGGGCGGCCCGGGTGCAAGTCAGTTGCTGGCTTATCTTGGAGTCACAATTCTTGCGTGCATCGGATACGGCGCGGTATTTCTGATCGTCGGCTTGTTCTTCCGCAACCCGATCATTCCAGGCCTGCTGCTGTACGGCTGGGAGTGGATCAACTTTCTGCTGCCGCCGCTCCTTAAAAAGATAAGCGTGATCCATTACCTGCAATCACTTGTGCCCGTGCGAATGTCCGAAGGCCCGTTCGCCGTGCTCGTTGAACCGACGCCCGCGTGGATTTCCGTGCCGAGTCTTCTGCTATTTACCTGCGTCGTGCTCTTTCTCGCGGGCCTGCACATACGCCGTATGGAGATCAGCTATGCAGGCGATTAACGCGAAAGATATGCGCGTAGATAAGTTCTTACCGTTAACGATGAGATCGATCCGACACCTTCGGAATGTGGCACGCTCAACTTTCTTACTTTCATCATTTTTAGGATTAACCTTGCTGCTAACGTGCTCGTTCGGCTGTGCGCCATCTCCTTCGCAGGGCGATGGCAAACAGAATCCGTCCGGATCAACCGACTTACCCGAACTTACCAAAGAGATCATCGACGAACGGATCAACGACGCGCGCATCTACGAAGTGCTGCCAGAGGGCGGAACCGGCGAGCCGATCAGTTGGAGCTTTGACGAAGATGAACCGAAAGAGATCGCCGTCGTCGAGAAAGAAATTGACGGCGAGCGTGCGACGATCGTCCTGGACATCAAAACCAGCTCGGCTCCACGTTCATCCAACCAACGTCACCTCACCGGACAAATTAGCACCGAGTGGGAGCTAAGAACCGGCTGGGTGCTGCGAAAGTGGGAAATAGTCAGGACCGAGAATATCTCGATGAAATACAAAAATCTTCCTAAGCCGCCCGCGCAAAATTCCAATCGATGATTACTCTTAAGAACGCGATTGAAGGCGTGTCTTTTCCGAGTACAATTTTGCCTTCGGCTTTCCTCCATTCTCCTACGCCTTTTTCACGATGCTCGCATACTTACTCCTTTTCACTGTAAGATTGGCAAAAATATAACGGTGAGTGGTCCCCTTAGTAGACAAACGCCCCCTGCGTCGGCACGTCGCCGCTGACGCCGTAGTTCTGTACCAAACTGCCCCGCCGTCGAGCCGACAATATACCACGTCGAGTTCGAAGGCCTGAACACCGCGACATCCGATTTCCCGTCGCCGTCATAGTCCGCCGGGATAGGCTGATCGCCCGCCTGACCCCATCCGACCGCATCGAACCCAGCCGTGCTCCGTATCCTGAACCACTGTCCCGTCGATGGCCTAAACACCGCCACGTCCGTAGCTCCGTCGCCATCATAATCAGCCGGAACCGGAATGTCGCCCGCCTGGCCCCAAGTCTGGACAAAGAACCCAAATCCCGTCTTCAAAATATACCAGTTGCTCTCCGACGGCCGGTACAAAGCAATATCCGCCTTCCCATCAGCATCAAAATCCCCGACAACAGGCTTATCACCCGCGACTCCAAACCCAACCGTCGAGAAATTATTATTCGAGCTAAACCGCGTGTACCAGGTATTAGTCGATGGCCTGAACCAGCCAGCCATCGTTGTCAAGATCGCGCGCCGCTAATCGGGTCACCGTCCCCGGTATTGGATAGGCGGCGGACGGTACAAAATTGCCGTTTCCGTCGCCGTCGAGGATATTCAGCTTTTGATCGAACTTGCTCGAAACCGCAATATCGATATTGCCGTCCCCGTTGAAGTCGCCGAGGGCGAGTCGCTGCGGCGAGTCGCCTGCGGGAAAGTTGCTCTCGGCCTGCAGTGTTCCGTCGTTATTGCCGATGTAAACACTGACAAGATCCGAATCCGGGATCGCCAG
Source organism: Chloracidobacterium sp. (assembly GCA_031404055.1). Lineage (GTDB taxonomy): Bacteria > Acidobacteriota > Blastocatellia > Pyrinomonadales > Pyrinomonadaceae > OLB17. The sequence continues at coordinate 5,330 of JANNGV010000194.1, read as the reverse complement.
CACCACATCAAGTACTGCGTCGTGGTTCAGATCGGCATTTGCGATCGCGGAGTGTATTTTGAGGCGAGCTGTTTATCTCCGGGCCTTCAAATTTAAATGCACCGCCTTCACTTGAAGGTGAGAATAACGGGGCATCCGGCCCCCATCCGGCAACATGTTGGACCGATGAGACGGCCGCCAGGACGAAAAGGCAAGTGGAAACAACGATGGCTCGAAGGAAAACGTGGGAGCGATTTCTCATAATGAAGGTACAAATGCACTTTTCCATAACGTGCACGTCCTGTGAAGACTTAGATTTTCTTGTTTTTTAGAATTCGACTCTGAATGCTTGCAAAGATTCTAGGTTACATCATCTCCGGAACTATTGCAGCAGGTTGCGTCCAGAAGTCTAGCCAGCGTTACTCTTGCGTCGAGGGTCGCAAGCACAGGGCGAGAGCCAGCCTCGCAGAAAAGATCCAAGACTTCCGCCATCCACCTGTTTTACTGCGAGGAATGCCCTTCAAGATCACTGAGGCTTTTCCTTCACGTCAGACCATTTCGGCCCTGACTAGGAAAAAAGGTGGCGACCTTTAACTCACCACCCATAAAATAAAAAATCAATTCGAAACACTTGATGCATCGACATGTTTCGATCACTCACCGGGTTCGTTTAATTGGCATGATTACACCTCGAGCGAGTTTCCTGAAAAGCGCATGCCTTGCGGAAACGAGTCCTGAGGCAGTGTGTCGTGCAAATCGTTGGAGTATTGAAAGGCACGCTCCAACAATTTCTGACGCACGCGGTTTACAAAATCTTTCGGAAACGGAGATGCCCGGCGCGTTTTCCGGTCCATATGAACCCCGGTTAGGGCCGTCACGGCTGAAAGTTCGCCGGATTCGTCATTTCTCATTTCGTGAAAGAAACGGATCACCTTTTCCCTGATTTCGAGAATGCCCGAATGAATAGAGATAATGTCGCCCGCCCGAAGCTCCCGCTTGTACGAAGTTTCTTGCTGGACGGCCGCCATTAAACCGTTTTGTTCGCGCATATATGATCGCGTCAACCCAAGCCGGGCCAGCAACTGCCACGAGGCCTCGTCAAATTTTCCGGTGTACCACATAACGTTCATATGACCCATGTGATCGCACTGCCAGGGATAGATCATCCCGCGGTATGTAATTAATAATTCGTTCATAAAACTCCAAGTTTATAATATGGCAATGACCGCTTGCGGGATGGCTCGCGCGGAACCTTCCCGCTGTTTCTTACTTCGGCCTATTCTTTCAGTATACGGACATGATCTGCAATGGCCTGGATTTCCTCTGGTTTTAGCTTCTTTTTGAAAGACGGCATTATAAAACCGCCATTGGTAATCTTCCTGACGAGTTTTTCGTCGGATTCCTTCCATTTTGCCTGCCGTTTTTCGCTCGCAAGGTTTGGGCCTTTGCCGCCTTTTCCGTCCGAGCCGTGACAACGGGCGCAACTGATTTCAAAAAGTTCAGCTCCCGAAACTTCGGTTTGCATGTCAAGAGCGGTTCCGGTCACTTTTGATGAGAACAAGTTTGCTCCGAACATCACCGCCAAAGCGATGAAACAAAAAATTGTTGCTACTTTAATTCTTCGCAACAGAACAGAGTATTTTGCGGCTTTTTCGTGTTGTTGAATGCTCATTTCATGTACTCCTTTACAATTAATCATCGGTTATCGAATCAGCTCTTTCTCGACGATCAGGTTATTTTTGACGCTGAAAACGTTGCTAACTTCATTTGCGAGAATATTCATCAAATTGTAATCGCCGCGCGTTGCAACAAAACCTTCGAGTTCCACGCGGCCGCCATCAACGATAATTCTGACCGACGGATTCGGCCCACGCAGGTAGCGGAGCAGACCTTTCCCGGCAAGTGTCCGCAATGTTTGCCGGCGAATTCTGTTGTCAAACAGCGAAGGCGGCAACATCTCGATATTGTTGATAATCCGATCGACGCCCGCGACCTTTTTGATCGCTCGCTCGGCGTCTTTTTTGTTTCGAGCATTTGCGACCTTGCCGAATAGAGTTACGGTATCGCCCTCTACACTGTAAGCGATGTGATCGAACACGCCGTAATGCGGCAGCTTGATCAAATGCTTGAATACGGAGCGCTCGATCCCGCCGGTCGTAACAACTCCGGCAGAGTTTTCAATCTGCCGGCTTTTACCACTGTATTCCTGTGCCGAAATTTCCGTTAGAGAGCCAATTATAATTGCTGCTGCAAGAAATAGTAATAATCTTGTGTATTTCATATCTCCTCTTTTGCCAATAGTCATAGACTGATTCCCGGCTTGTTTACTTCTTCGGATATTCTGTGCCCGGCCCGATCCGGCTTTGGAGCTATCCCAAGTTGCTGCATCATTTCTATATCGTCCCGGCCGGCGTAGTGCTCGATAATTTTCATATCGCGCAGCCGGAACCAGTGGATATGCTGAACTGCGAAAGACTTGCCGGTCGGCTCCACACCGATGAGCAAACCGCCGTTCACCGGTAGATTGCCCTTGCCGCGATGTGTTCCCTTGAAAAGGGCACGGACAACAACCGTGTCGCCTTCGGCGATCGTATTCTTGATTTCAAATTTCGTGTCGGGAAAGGTCCTAAGAATATCCTCAAGCACCATTTTGATGCCGTTTCGCCCGACTTTCTCGCCATGATTCGAAATGTCTTCTGAGAAATCCTCCGCGGCGCCGTTTATGTCGCCGCGATTAATTTTTTCGAAATTCGAAAGAATTATCTTTCGATTTTCCTGTTCTATTTTTGTTTTCTGTTGCGGCGAAAGAGTAGCGGCCTTGCTGCCGTCCAATGTTTGCCCACTTACGGCAAACGCCGCGGCAAAAATGCCAACAGTAATAAATCCGCAAATAAGGGCCTTCCGTTGTTTATGTTCCATATCGTTTCCTCCCAAATTGTTAATGAATAATTCCCTGGGTGTGTGCGACCGTATCAAGCCGGTCGCTATTCCTCAGATGGCTCAAATGGGCCGAGAATTTATGCTCTGCCCTTCTGGGCCAGTACGCCCCGCGAGAGCCCGGATTTCCCGCAGCGTCGTTTCGATCTCTTCCCGCGAGTTCAGCAGGCTCGGTGCCAGCCTTGCATAAGATTCTCTGTACGGCGCGGTCGAAGCGACGATCTTTTTTTCATGCAGACGTTTGACGACCTCGGCGGATTTCATTCCGTCGATCTCGAACGCGATCAGGCCGGACGATAATTTGCTTCCCTTTGGCGTATGAAGTTTTACGTGACGCATCGCGTCGAGGCCTTCTTTACATTGGTCGTTAAGATAATGAATTCGCTGGGCGATCTTTTCGCGTCCGATCTTTTTGTGAAATTCAAAGGCGGCCGGCAATGCCCATTCGTATTCGAAGGCGTGAAAGCCTCCCTGCGTTATCCACGAAGCCTGTGTCGGCGCCGTCAATTTTTCACCCGACATCCACGCCATGAAAGGTTCGAGGGCCATAGCCGGAAAGATCGACCGAATCATTTTCCAGTTTTCGGCTTTCGCCCAGACGATACCCGTTCCGCGCGGTCCGAAGATCCATTTGTGGGTTCCGGCGATAAAGAAATCAGCGCCCATTTCGGCGACCGTTTCGTCCTCGACGCCAAAGCCGTGGACGCCATCAACAACAAGCAGAATGCGGTCGGATTCGGCGCGGCCCTTGTTGGCTTCGGCGATGACGGCGGCGATAGCGCGGATCGGCAATTTCAAACCGGTGCTCGAATGCACCCATGTCACGCCGACGACGCGGGTTTTTGGTGTAATCGCTGTTCGGATCCGTCCAAGAATCTCAAGTTCCGAAACCGATTTAATGTCGTCGAACAAAGCGATTTTCTTAACGGTCACACCGGCCCGCTCAGCCGACAGGCGAACCGATTCGTGATGCACAAAATGGTCGTGAGCCGTTGTCAGGATTTCCTGCCCGACTTTGAGCGGCAGCCCATGATATACCAATGCCAAACCCATCGTCGTGCTGTTGGTGACAGCGACTTCTTCGGGTTTGCCGCCAAGATATTCGGCGGCGGCCGACTGTATCCGGCCAGGCATTACGAACATATTTTTCTCCAGATACTCCAGTGGATTTTCGTCAATTGCCTGTCGGTGCTTTTCGATAGCATCGCGAACCGGCCGCGGGTGCGATACCAAAAAGAAAGAGCTGAGATGAATCTGCTCGCTGGACAATTGGTCGAATTGCGACCGCACCAGCTTCCAAAGATTTAGCTCACTTACCATCCCGGTTTTCGACTCGGTCGTTTGGCCGGAGACGGACAGGGACGTTGAAACCGCGGCCGCAGCTGCGGAAACGCCCGCGTTGATTAAAAAATTTCTACGATTCATATAATTACTTCTCCTATTGCCTTAAAGCGTTTGTCCCGAGCTGTGATCCTTCAGCTCCACGGTGATCGCCCGCATTTCTTTTGGTTCCCACATTCTCTATTGCATGAGGCCGAAGCGGCGGCAGCGATATTGCCGTCTCGGTCTTGATTTCCAGCGGGGTAACTCTTGAATCGAGGAAGATCTTGTCGACTGTATCGAATCGAACAAATTCGCTCGTTTCAAGCGTGTAAACGATGCTGGGCCAGCGATGGGTATGAACCGGTACGCTTTCGCCGGGCCTGATTCGCGTGTCAAGCACACGAACATTTTCATTCTCAAAGATAACCCGGTGATGTTCGGGTGCCGCCGCCATCGCATCAAGCGAATCCGGCCATTCATTTTCGTAACCGTTTCTGTTTTCGTGCTGCATAATTCTTTATTCAATTTTTTCCGGTAACGCCGATCCGTTCGTTTGAGCAGGAAGAGGCTATTTGAAAAGTCTGGTTTTGTACGAAGAGCGCAGTGAGAACGCAGCCAGATGTTTCGTCCGTTCAGGGTGCGAACACAATCCGACCCCTACCAGACGTTTTGCATCCGGCTGCTTCTCTTCGCGGCCCTCGACCCGCTAATTCGGCTTTTCAGACGGCAATTTGTCCTGTCCGTCCCAGCTATTTCCCGCTAAATTTTTGAGGCTCGCCGTAGATCACGTCGTCCATTACCACAATGTCGGTCGTCGGGTCATCATTCGAACCCGGAGCTACATTGCCGGTTATGATCCGCACTTTGGCTATACGCGAATCTTCAAGCACGATACCGAAGAAAGACAGGCTGCGGTCACCCGGAGCGGCCGGCGCAAAGCTGCTGAACAATATATCGCCATTAGAGTCGAAGTACTGTATCTGCGTGCTTCCCTCTTTTAGGCCGAAACCCTGTCCGCTCGGAAAGTCGATGTCGGTCAGCACAACGCCGAATGCATTGGTCGTCGCCGTAATTTCGCCGCCTCCGGGTAC
>JANNGV010000193.1:0-4131 GCA_031404055.1 Chloracidobacterium sp. | reverse complement strand
CTTTTATTTTCGGTTTTCAATTGTCCATTTCCGGTTCCTTCACTCGGCGCCTATGTGTCTCTGTGTTTAATATTTATTTCGGCCTTCCTAGCAGGCGGATGCGGCATACCGAATCTCGATCCACCGGCCTGCACGGAATCGCGGACGGCGGTTCGCGAGTTTTATTCGTTCCATTTTGGCAACGACATGAATTTTTCGCCGGAAAGTCTGGAGTTGCGTGAGCGTTTTTTAACACTGGAGCTTGCAAAACAGATGTCGACCGAGCAAGAAGGCATGGATCCGTTTACGACCGGTACCAATGATTTCCCAAAAGCGTTTCGCATCGGCGAATGCAAAGAGATATCACCCAGTCAAACAGAATTTCAGGTGCTGCTTTTCTGGCGTGACGACACGCGGAATGAGCAAAGGGAGATCAGGGTTACGACAGCCAAACAAAATGAAAAGTGGCTGATAGATAAAATCTTGACAAAATGAGACGGGAATACAAACTGTTAGGGAGTGTGCCTTCCTAACCGACTAATGCAAGGAGAAGGAAACACGCCCACGACGGATCGTGTTTCCGCCTGTGAATGATCAAGACGAACATAGAAAAGGTCTTAAAGAACGCCGAAAGGCTCAATGATGAGCTGAATTCTTTCCTCTCAATCGAACGCGATCACGCCTCAAAACGTGCCGCCGATCTGGAATCTAACCCCGCCGATCTGCCTCTAAAAGGTATTGCCATCGCGGTCAAAGACAACATCTGCACCGAAGGAATGCGGACGTCATGCGGCTCCCGGATACTGCATAATTACAAAGCTCAATACAACGCCACGGCGATCGACCGTCTCAACGCGGCGGGTGCGATCATCATCGGCAAAACGAACATGGACGAGTTTGCCATGGGATCATCCAACGAAAGCTCCGCGTTCGGCCCAGCCAGAAACCCTTGGGACACATCACGTGTTCCCGGCGGCAGTTCCGGCGGCTCGGCCGTGGCGGTTGCGTCGGGGGTTGTTCGCGCGGCACTTGGTTCGGAAACTGGCGGATCGGTCCGCCAACCAGCATCACTTTGCGGAATCGTAGGTCTAAAGCCAACCTATGGCCGCATTTCTCGCTACGGTCTCGTGGCATTCGCGTCGTCGCTCGACAACATTGGAATTTTCGGCCGGACTTCGAAAGATGTTGCCGCTGTCCTCAGTGTCATTGCCGGACGCGACGAACTCGATTCGACCTCAGCAGATGTGACAGTACCCGATTATCTTGCCAAAATTGACAGTGATGTTTCAGGCAAAAAGATCGGTGTTCCGCGAGCTTTATTCGGCGACGGTTTGGATGATGAAGTGCGCGAAAAGGTGGATCAGGCGATCGAAAATTATCGTCAGATGGGCGCGGAGATCGTCGATATCGAGCTCCCGCACGCTAAATACGGCATCGCGGTCTACTACATAATCGCGACGGCGGAAGCGTCGTCTAATCTCGCCCGCTACGATGGCGTCCGATACGGCTTTCGCGCCGAAGGCACTCACACCCTGCGTGAAATGTATTTCAATACTCGCGAAGAAGGCTTTGGGGCCGAAGTCAAACGCCGAATCATGCTGGGAACATACGTGCTCTCGAGCGGCTATTATGATGCCTATTACTCAAAAGCTCAAAAGGTCCGCGCGCTTGTAAAGCAAGATTATCAAAGGGCATTCACTGTCTGTGACGCGATCCTCACACCAACCTCGCCGTCCGTGGCCTTTAAGCTCGGTGAAAAATCGGACGATCCGCTGGCGATGTATTTGAATGATGTTTACACGGTTTCGGCAAATTTGGCGGGAATCCCCGGTATAAGTGTACCGTGCGGCTTAACCGGCGATGGGATGCCTATCGGGCTGCAATTGACCGGAAATTTCTGGTCCGAAGGCACTTTACTGAACTTGGCTTCAGTCTACGAAACTCAATTTCCGGTCGGCGCGAAACCGCGGATATTCGCTGATTGAATCACTGAATTTCCAGCACGTCAGTTCGATTTTCTCCCGGAAGCCTCAACTGCGTAAATTCAAGGTTTCTTGCTACAGCGCCGAAATCGTTTTCGGGCAGTATATTACGCCACTGGTTGCGGTCGGTTAGAAGTTTTGTGATCTCGCTTACGGGCAGCGGCCGCGAGAAGAGATACCCTTGCCCGTATTCGCAGCCGAGAATGCGGAGTTGGTGAAATTGATGGATAGTTTCGATGCCTTCGGCAACCACAGTTAAATTTAATGCCTTGGCAAGGGCGATCACCGTCCGGACGATCTCCCCGTTTTCCGACCCTTCCTCCATCGTACTGACAAAAGATCTGTCCACTTTCAGCGTGTGGATCGGAAAGCGATGAAGATAGCTGAGGCTTGAGTATCCTGTACCAAAATCGTCAACGCTTATCTGTACACCGGTTTGCTTGATCTGTTTGAGCATCTCCGTGGCCATCTCGGCATTTTCCATCAGAGCGCTTTCTGTCAGTTCCAGTTTCAGGCAGGCCGGGGTAATTCCCGTCTCCGCGATCACCGTTCTTATCTGTTCGACCAACGCTGGGTGAACAAAGTGCTTGCCCGACAGATTTACCGCGACGCTGAGCGGTTTGCCGTCATGCAGGCCTTTTTGCCACCTGACAATCTGTGTGCAGGCCGAATGAAGTATCTGAACTGTCATCGGTATAATGAGACCCGTGTTTTCAGCGATAGATATGAATTCATTTGGGTTAACAAGGCCGAGCTGAGGGTGATTCCACCGTACAAGAGCTTCAAATCCTTCAAGCGAAGCACCGTCGAGCCCAATGATCGGTTGGTAGAAAAGTTCAAATTCGTTTCGCTCGACAGCCAACCGCAGGTCGGTTTCGAGCCGCATTCGGGTCACCGCACGGGTATGCATTGTCTGGTCAAAGATCACATAGTCTTCTTCGTTGCCCTTCGCGTAGTACATCGCAATATCGGCATCGCGGAGTATGTCTTCGGCTTGTGGGTATTTTGGGTCACCAAACGCAATTCCGATCTTTGCACTGGTAAAGATCTGCCGGTCCTCAAGGGAATATTGTTCGGCTAATCGTCTAGCCAGCCGCTCCGTGAAAGCAGTTGCTTCTTCTTTGTTCTTTAGATCGTTTAAAATAATGCCGAACTTATCGCCGCTAAAACGGCCGACCATATCGCCGCTCCGGATCGTGCCGGAGATACGTTTTGCGACGTTTTTGATGAGCCGGTCACCCATAGAGTGACCCAGACTGTCGTTGATGGTCTTAAAGCTTTTCAGGTCAAGGAAGAGAACCGCAAAAGTGCAGGTATTACCTCCCCGGCTTTTATGAAGAATACGTTTTAGAGTGTCGAGGAAATAATTTCGGTTCGGCAGCCCTGTCAGAGAATCGTAATAGGCCGCTTGGCGGAGGTTTGCGTGGCTTTCCTGGAGGGCATCGGTGCTTCCTTCCAATTTCTCTATGTAGTGTTTTAGCTGGGCAACGTGGTTTTCGGCCTGCTCTGCCCGCGCTCGTTCCGCCCGCTCTGCCCGCTCGGCGGATTGCATCATATCCTCGATATAGCGTCGGTATCCAAAATAGAACAGGGCGAAAACTCCGGCCGCCACCGTCAGAACGAAAACGTCGATCTGATAAAGGGCCTTTGCAAGGAATCCGGCCAAAACGGCACTGCTTACATACAACACCAGAGAGCTTCCGCAAATCTCAGACCATACGCTGATGAAATCCCTTTTGGATCTGGCGGCAATGACAGCTGAGATTGCAATCGAATTTGACAGGAAGAGCGAGAGAGCCATTGCGGCCAACAGCCGGACATATGCAGACGTGTCCCCATTCTCCAAAACCGACGTTATAGAGCCGAAGAAGGTGCGTACGATATGTATTGAGACGAATACCGAAATCGCCCCGATCACGATATTTGTAACGGCCGTTTTCAGTCGTATCGAAACTCCTTTGCGGTGCAGGCTGAATGAATTGAACGCGGTTTCGAGGATCGACAGCAAAACCGCAACTTCGCCGCCGAAGATCAACATCGAGAGCATGATCATCGCGTCCGACATGGTCAAATAGGTTTTAGCTCGCGGGGCAACCTGGCCATGTTGGTCGCGATGTTGTGGACATGCCTGGTTGCGGTTTCCCGCCTCGTCATAGGCGTACATTGGCCA
>JANNGV010000192.1:0-4101 GCA_031404055.1 Chloracidobacterium sp. | reverse complement strand
GCTTCAAATATCCGGCTTGGTCGTTCATCAGCGATTTCAGGATGATGTGGTACATGGCGACCGGACGAATGGGCAGTGAAGTCTCGCGGGTTTTAGGAAAGAATTTCAACGCAGAGACGCAGAGACGCAGAGATATTCGAGAAAATGTGTGAGCAAAGGCGGTCGCTGTAAATTTATTCTTTTTTATTCTCTCTGCGTCTCCGCGTTGAAAATCCTCTTAGAGATCAGTTCAAGCGACCGGTCGTAGCGGTACGAGATACTAAAATGCCCGTCGTCGAATTCTTCGTGGATATGCGGTACGCCAAGATGGGTCAGTTTCTTTGAAAGAATTCTTGCTCCAACATCCAATGCGAATTCATCGCGCGACCCTGCGTCGATGAAAAGCAGTTTCAGAGATTTCAAATTTTCCACAGATTTTTCCACAAGCCGGATCGGATCGTGTTCAAGCCAGCGAGCCCAGACATCCTGGCGGATTTCTCCGGTTTCCAAGTCGAATGGCAGATCGAAATTCGCACCGTTCGGTGAATAGCAGGCCGCCATTCCTATCGTATTTATGGCGGCATGGTCGTCCTTTCCGTGCTTTTCCGTCGTCCAAACTTTTTTCATAAAATCCGCGGCGTTTCCGTTGATCAGACGATAAGCCTTTGCAAAATCCATCGGGTAGCAATACTCGAAGTACGCGTCGCCGGCAGTCGAACAGACAAGGCCGAACGTGTCAGCGTGCCGCATTCCCATTATCAGCGAGCCATAACCGCCCGACGATTTACCCATCACCGCACGCGAATCGCGGTCATTTATTGTCCGGAAGTTTTCATCGATGAAAGTGACGATCTCCTCGGTCAAATAGTCTTCGTAATTTCCCGTTGCGGTCGAATTGATGTACTGCGATCCGCCAAAATAAGTAAAGCAATCCGGCATAACGGCGATCATCGGCTGAATGGTTCCCGCGGCAATTAACCTGTCCATTCGCTCTGCAAGATTGGGCGTGAAAGCATTGTCATTAAGCAGCATTTTACCGCGGCCGGTGAACCCTGTCAGACAATACACGCTGGGATATCTTTGATCGCTCTCTTCATAACCCGGCGGCAAATAGACGAAAAGATCGCGAATGTGCGGATCGCCGAGCGGGTTGCCGCGAAGCAGCTCGCTCTCATGCTGCACGGAAACTACGGTGCCTTTAACCGTTGCGTTTGCTTTCATATTCGGAAAGTTTATGATTAAACAGACAGAAACACGAGCGGTAACGAGTGTGCTGCGTGTCAGAACCGGGAGGGGTAACAACTGGGTTCCTGCTGACTGACGCATAGAAGAAGACACTCCGGTTTCCGCCCCTCGATAAACATATGGCAGGCGATCTTGTAAATCTTAACCCGACCGCGTTGACCTCGACCATCGAGTTCCTGACGGCGATGGTTACACCGACATTATTAATTTCCGCGACAGGTTCGCTGGTGCTTTCGACCTCGACGCGGCTTGGACGCGTGGTAGACCGTGTGCGGCAGTTGGAGGTTCGTCTTGGGGAGCTGATATACGTCGAGGACAAATCCGAGGTTCCGCTCTACGAAAAGCGTCTTGAGGTAATCGTAGATCTTCTCGATAAGGTTACGAGCCGCTCCCGTATACTTCAGAAGGCTATGGCGGCGTTTTATTACGGACTTGGCTTTTTTATTTTAACCAGCGTAACGATCGCCATCGCGGGGTTATTCAACATTTATCGCTGGCTGCCGATCCCGATCGGCGTTATAGGCATATTATTTCTGCTATACGGCTCTATCCTGATGATCAGGGAAACTTGGATGGCGACCGCAACCATCAACAGGGAAATGGATTTTACGTGGGAATTGGCCCGGCGTGTTGCACCAAAGGATATCGCAAGCAAATACAAGAAAATTGAAACCGGAGAATTCAAAATCAAGCCCAAGGTATCTAACACTCTGGGCGGAGAATAAACTGGAAGATCGCGTTGAACGCCTCGAAGCATTGCTGCGCTCATGCACCGTTTGCCCGAAGGACTGTGGCAACGACAGGCTGAATGATGAGATTGCCGCGTGTTATTCCGGCCGCCTGCCGATCGTGTCGAGTTACACCGCCCATTTCGGAGAAGAGCCATGCCTGTCGGGTACGCAAGGCGCCGGAAATATCTTTTTCGGCAACTGCAATCTCCGCTGCGTCTACTGCCAGAACTATCAGATCTCGCAAACCTGGAAAATGCAGAAAAAGAACGAGATCACGCACGAGCGGCTGGCCGAAATGATGCTCGAATTGCAGGACCGCGGCTGTCATAACATCGGCTTCGTATCGCCGACGCATTTCGCACCGCAAATGGCTCGCGGCATTTTGATCGCGGCGGAAAAAGGCTTGCGGCTGCCGATTGTTTACAACACCAATGCGTACGATTCGGTCGAGGTGTTGAAACTGCTTGATGGCATCGTCGATGTCTATTTGCCCGATCTGAAATACGCCGATTCGGATGCCGGTTTTCAATATTCAAAGGTGCGCGATTACAAGGAACACGCCCGTGCGGCTATAAAAGAAATGCACCGGCAAATGGGCGACGAGCTTGTTTTTGACGAGAACGGATTGCTGAAACAAGGGCTGTTGATCCGATTATTGGTGTTGCCAAACGACATCGCCGGGATCGAAGAAAACCTGCGTTGGATACGCGACGAACTTTTGCCAAAAACCGCGATCTCGCTGATGGCCCAGTATTACGCCACCAACAAAGCCGCCACCGACGACCGATACATACTGCTTTCGCGCCGCGTCTCCGAAGGCGAATGGTTCCAGGCCGTTTCGCTTTTAGAAGAGCTTGGAATGGAAGAAGGATTTATGCAGGAATTCGAATCGGCATCTCTTTACTACCGTCCGGATTTTACGGATAAGGATAAGCCGTTCCGGGACATAAGAGATTTTGAATAGAGCTGCTGCCAGAAAATAGAACTGTGGAAAAGAAAAGCGAAATAAGACTATTTGAAGAAAAAAAGGTAAGGACTCTTTGGGATGAGGAGCGGGAGACCTGGTTCGTTTCTGTTATTGATGTAATCGAAGTTCTGACAGGAACCGACCGTCCGAGAAAATACTGGAACGATCTGAAAACCAAGCTGAAAAAGGAAGGAAGTGAGTTGTCCGAAAAAATCGGACAACTGAAAATGCAATCAACGGACGGAAAATATTACAAAACCGACGTAGCCGATACCGAGCAGATCTTCAGGCTTATCCAGTCGATTCCCTCGCCCAAAGCAGAGCCTTTCAAGCTCTGGCTCGCACAGTTAGGCAAAGAGCGGCTGGACGAAATGACGGACCCTGAGCTAACCATTGACAGGGCTTTAGAACAATATCTGCAACTTGGCTATTCCGAAAACTGGATCAACCAGCGGCTAAAAAGCATCGAGATACGCAAGGAGCTGACAGACGAATGGAAACTACGCGGAATGAAAGAAGGTATGCAGTTTGCCACGCTCACGGATATCATAACCAAAACATGGTCAGGTAATAGCACAAAGGAATACAAAACTCTCAAAGGGCTGAAGAAGGAAAACCTCCGGGACAATATGACCAACACCGAGTTGATCCTGAACATGCCGAAGCCTCTACAAAAGATATTTCCCAGGCGACTGATCCAACAAGCTTTGACGAAAACAAAAAAGTAGCGCAACAAGGCGGGAATGTGGCCAAAGTAGCTCGCATGGAATTGGAAGCTAAAACCGGGAGAAAAGTAGTAAACGCGCTCAACGCAAAAAACGCTCTGAAAAGTCTCGATAAACCGGGCAAGGAATGATGAAGAAGGCGTACCTAAGCCGCCCATGAAACCGCGGCCTTTCCATCCATTTACGATTTCACAATTGCACCCTTAAGACAATGAATATCGGAAACGAAGCACCTGAAATTGCACTAAAAGACGGCGAAGGCAACGATTGGACGCTCAGCGACCACAAAGGTAAAACAGTCGTGCTCCTTTTTTATCCAGGCGATAATACGCCTGTCTGCACGGCACAGCTTTGCTCGGTGCGGGACCATTGGTCGGAATACCAGGCAACGGGCGCGGAGGTAGTCGGCATTTCGACCGATTCGGTGGAATCGCACAAGGGCTTTGCCGAAAAA
>JANNGV010000191.1:0-2464 GCA_031404055.1 Chloracidobacterium sp. | reverse complement strand
ACGCCCGCATCGCCCGAACGTTCCATTTATCGAAACATTCTAGTAGGGCAGAAAACGAAAGCGGCAATGACATTCGTTTTTCGGAATTACGGGCGTAAAAGTCCGGAACATTGCGCCAAATACGACTGCCCATTTACTGCTAACTGCACAAGGCTGAATGGAATCTATGTTATCACGAAAAAACTGTCCTTTTGTAAAAGAAATAGAGCGGAAAATGGTACGTCTAGAGAAGTGTCCGCGGATTAACACGGATTGCCTAAGACAAGTGCTGGAAATGCCTGGATTCCGTCTGTTATCGGTGGTGATTTCCTAGATATCGCACGAAAACAATTTTAAGACTTCATCACCCATATCGATCTCACGCTCAAACGTGAAACCGATTTTTTCGAGCAACTTAGCCGAATTTTCGTTATCGATGGATGTGATCGCAAGAACACGCACGAGATGCAGAGTATCCACGCCGTATCGCATGACGGCAGAGGCAGATTCGAATCCGTAACCGTTTTTTTCATATTGCGGGAGCAGTGCAAAACCGATGTCAGGTGCGGGTAGGGAGTCGCGCTTTACAAATCCGCAAACTCCAACCAGAGCGGCGTTGGCCTTCAGCTCAATTAAATAAAGGCCGAAGCCATTGTCGCGATAGCTTTTTGTGAAACGTGTTGCTATGTATTCGCGTGCCTGCTCAACGGTTCGAACGCCGCGGTCGCCTATGAATTGTTTGAAAGAAGGCTGATTTAGCAAATTGAGAAGAAATTCAGCGTCATCATCCGTGGCTTCGCGAAGCAGCAACCGCTCGGTTTCAAGAATCTTCATCCGGGTTGCGTTTATTCGCTAAAAGGTTCGATCTCGCCCGGTTTGCGGAGCATTTTGTTGACTTCGTCGAGATGCAATTCTTCAAGCAGGATCATCTCGCGGGCATATTCTTCGATGGCGACCGACTTGCCGTCTGCGAGAGTCAGCAGTTCATAATAAGCCTCGAGCGTCGAGCGCTCCTGCTCCAGGCTCTCTCGAAGAATGTCTCCGATGTCGTGCTGATGAGTTTCGAGCAGCGGCCCTATCTTAAGGCTCGGATGCCCGCCCAACATCGTGACAAATTCCCCGGCCTTATTGGCGTGCATCAAGCTCTCGTCTCCATTGCTCTTTAACCAAGACACTATAGGAATGCGATTGTACCCAAAAACCATCAGCGAATAATGTGTGTACCGCACCACTCCCGCCAACTCCAATTCCATGATCTTGTTCAAGATAACGATAGCTTGCTGTTTTTCGGTGTCGTTCATATTGACCTTCTCGGATTTGCCGACCTTACTATCTCTACGGACCTCGTTACGCCTTTCACCACGGATGTCGGCTGGAACGTCAGAAGCCACTTGATCAATCGTTTCATTCGAATCGCTACGGATTCCTTTCTGCTGCACAGCAGTTCTGCCGCGCTTGTGAACACTTAACTCCTTGAGCTTAAGCACCTCCATCCCGACTCCATCCTTACACCAGATGAAGCGTGCGACCCCGTCATAAAGGAAATAGATGTAATCGCTTTTCTCAGGCCAGGCATAGAAATCGTGGACGACTCCGTCTATCGCGATCTGGTGCGGCGCAATCTCCTTGTTCCACTGCGCCATCTTGCCATCCTTGCAGAACCCGACGTTCCAAGACTGGGTTGAGTTCATGTTAGAAAGTTTCATGATAAACGCACCTCATAATTCGGTTAAATCTAGCGACTTAGCGCCTGGTCAAGCCCGAATTTGGCAAGTCGAGAGGAAATCAATTGCCAGTTGCCTTCAAACTCCTCAAATTCCGATATTTTTGGTCGGCAATCGAAAGAATCGGGCTTTTTCGGACGCTGCCAGTCTGCTTTTCCATCCACGTGGTGTAATGGTTTACGTAGACTTTCTGCACATCGGATTCAGTGAGAATGAAGAAGCGATCATTCCGAGTTTCAGTAGGTGCGATTGCTACGTAGATATATACTAGACTAGGGTTCTGCAACACTGTCGGTCCCGAATAATTTTGCCGACGAAGTTTAGGATCAAATTCAAGGAGCATCCAGCGTTGGGCGTTACTAGTCCATTTGCCTGCACCCGACGCTTTAACTTGGATCGGAACGGTTCGACAAAACTCATCCGCGGCCAGAATATCGAAGGTCGGAACATTCCCTGAGAATGGCGTCGCTATAATTCCTCTGCGACCAAGTTCAGCACACACTAAGTGCTCACCTATTTGACCCGCGAGTTTGTTTTCACGTCCAGTAGCCATGAAGCCTAAATGTAACTCAAATATTTCCGATACCGTGTCGCCGCCTTTTCGCCGCTAGTTCAACCGCTCACTTATCCATTCAGGATCGCGGCGCTGGTCGATGACGGCATCCACCATCACCGTGTCACCGGAAATATAATAATAGATAGAATAAGGAAAGCGGCTCGAATGTTTAACAAAATAAAAATCGAAAACTTTATAGTGAATA
>JANNGV010000190.1:0-3584 GCA_031404055.1 Chloracidobacterium sp. | reverse complement strand
AAAGGCTGCGATCGGGCCGATTCGATAGTCGTAAATCCACACAAGTGGCTGTTCACGCCGTTCGATCTTTCCGTACTCTATTGCAAGGACCTGAACGTGCTGAAACAGGCTTTTTCGCTTGTTCCCGAGTACTTGAAAACAAGCGACGAAAGCACGGTCAAAAACGGAATGGATTACGGAATCCAGCTCGGGCGGCGATTTCGTGCGTTGAAGCTGTGGTTCGTCATCCGCTATTTCGGCCGCGAAGGTTTGATCGCACGTCTGCGGGAGCATTGCCGTCTCGCACGCCTGTTTGCATCGTGGGTCGAGGAATCGCCAGATTTCGAAATGATGGCGCCGGTGCCGTTCGCGCTTGTCTGCTTCCGGGCTTGCCCGACGAGAGTCGGTAGCCCAAGTAAGGGCTCCAGTTACGATGAAGATGACTTAAACCGTCTTAACGAGCGGATAATGAACGAGATCAACGCATCGGGCGACGCCTATCTTTCGCATACGAAACTAAACGGCAAATTTACGCTGCGTTTGTCCGTAGGCAGCATCCGCGTTGAAGAAAGGCACCTGCGGAAAGTTTGGGATTTATTGAGCGGACATGTGGAAAACTGAAGAGATTTCACGCAAAGTTCGCGAAGTTCGCAAAGGAAGAAATAAGAAGACGTGTAAAACGTCAAAAAGAATTCCACGCCAAAGTAGCTTTAGAATCAGTTCTTCTTTGGATTTCCTTTGCGTTCTTCGCGAACTTTGCGTAAAACTTCCCAGCTTTCATTAAGGTTATAGATTGTTTACAACCCGTCTAATGCCGTCTTTTATCAGTTCCACGTTGAAATTTATCAGCAATCCAAGTCTCATATCCGCAAGACGCAGGTACGTCAGCAAGATTTTCCCATGAATTGGGGCAAGCGCTTCGATCGACTTGGTTTCAATAATTACCTTGTTTTCAACAACGATATCGGCCCGAAAACCGAGTTCCAGTTTGATATCTCCGTAATTTGCGGGGATCCCGCGTTCGACCGAAACGTTCAATCCGCGTTTTGTGAGTTCGTAAGCGAGAGCTGCCCGATAGACGGTTTCAAGCAAACCCGGACCGAGCGTATTATGGACCTTGAATGCACAATCGACAATGATCGTTGCTAGTTGGTTTTCAGTCATAGTGGTAATTAAATAAAGCCGAAGACTATTTCACGCAAAGCTCGCGAAGATCGCAAAGGAAATCCGAAGGAAGCCTAAGCGAAGAAGCCAACAAATAAGATATTTCTTCTTGACTCTTCCTTTTCGTTCTCTGCGAGCTTTGCGGGAAACTTCTTAATCCTTCCGCTCAATCTCCTCCCAGATCTTATGCCCGTGCGTTTCCTTTAAGAATATCGATCCGACGATGAGCGTCACGCCGGCGATTATCATCGGGTAATAAAGCCCTGCATAGATATCGCCGGTCTGGGCAATTATCGAGACTCCGATGAGCGGGAGAAGGCCGCCGAAGACGCCGTTGCCGATGTGGTAGGGGAGCGAAAGGGCGGTGTAGCGTATCTTTGCCGGGAAAGCCTCGACCAAATATGCCGCTATCGGGCCGTAAACCATCGTTACCCAAACTACCTGAATTAAGACAAGCAGGATCAATTTCCAAGCCGTCAAATTGGATATGAAGTCGGCGAACGTTGAGTAAACCAAAACCTTTGGAGCCGGGACGAGTGTGCCTTCGGCGTTGCGGGACATCGGGGTGAGCGATCTTTCGCCCGTTACCGGGTTAGTCTGCGAATTGGCGGTCTCGACATTAGAACCGGCGGCAGACTGCATCGCGTGATAGATCGGAAGATAAGTCAGGAGCGCCAAAAGGCAGCCCGCCATCATGATCCATTTTCGCCCCACGCGGTCGCTTAACGCACCGAACACAATGAACAGCGGCATTCCCAGCACAAGCGCGCAGGCGATAACATAGTTCGCGGATGTCGCATCAACATTGAGGATCTTTTGCAGATAGAAAAGCGCGTAGAATTGCCCGGTGTACCAAACCACGCCCTGTCCGGCGGTGGCGCCGAAAAGAGAGATAAGCACGATCTTAAGGTTTTTCCATTTCGTAAAGGCTTCGATCAGAGGATTTGCCGATGTCATCCCTGAACTTTTGACATGCTCGAAGATCGGCGACTCCTTCATCCGCAAGCGTATGTAAAGCGAGATTCCAACCAGGAAGATCGAGATGAGGAATGGGATTCGCCAGCCGCTGATACCGTCCGCCTTTCCGGCGAACTGATCGGGGCTCATCAGATTCTGCACAGTCAGGATCACTGCCAGTGACAGAAAAAGACCGAGCGTGGCCGTGATCTGGATAAACGAAGTATAAAAACCGCGCCGGTTATCGGGAACGTGCTCGGCAACATAAACTGCCGCACCGCCGTATTCACCGCCCAATGCGAGCCCTTGCAAAACGCGTATCACCAGCAAAATTATCGGCGCTGCAATACCGATCTGCGCATACGTCGGCAGAAATCCGATCACCGCCGTCGCCCCGCCCATGATCAAAAGCGTTACGAGAAATGCATACTTTCGCCCGACGATATCGCCGATCCGGCCAAAGAATAATGCCCCGAATGGCCGCACGACGAAGCCGACGGCAAAAGTAGCAAGATAGGCAATATACGCAAAGGTGTCGTTTCCGGGTGGATAAAAAAGCGGTGCGATTATCCCGGCAAGGCTGCCGAAAATGTAGAAATCATACCATTCGATCATCGTCCCGACGGCCGACGCGCCGATCACCTGCCAAATCTTCGATTTCGAAACGTGCTCGTTATAGAAGGCACCGAGATCCTTTGCGGATTCCGCCATTTAGAATTTTCTCCTGAAGGGTTTGCCGGAAATGATTTTCACGCAAAGGCGAAAGGAACGCAACAAGGCAGTAGCGGGTGGCAAGGCCCCCGGCATGAAATCGACGGGTCGTTAATGTTTATCGACAACTAACGCATGTGCCATCTGCTTACGCGGGCGGTTCTGCCTTGTGCTATCGTGTCAGGAATGAGATTTGTGAAAGAAAGTGTGATCAAAGCCCAGCCGGAACGTGTTTTTGCGTTTCACGAATTGCCCGATGCGTTCGAGCGTTTGATACCACCGTGGGAGGACGCGAAGATCCTCCAAAAGGCGGATATTTCAAAAGTCGGTTCGAGGGCGATTATCGAGCAGAAGATACTTTGGATATTCACATCCCGGTGGGTCGCCGAGCATACGGCATACGATCCGCCGCACTCATTCGAGGACGTGCAGATTTCTGGCCCGTTCCGCAGTTGGCGGCACCGTCATATCGTCGAACCGCACCCGGACGGAGCGATACTTCGCGACGAGATAGAATACGAAATGCCGATCCCGATCTTTGGCCCGCTCGCTGCTCCGCTGGCCGTCACGCCAAAACTTGAGAAAATGTTCGACTTCAGGCATAAGGTCACGAAAGAATGGTGCGAAGAGAGTTTGTAGAGCTGGGAGTCTGGCAACTCTTCAAACTCCATGAACTCTAAGAACTCAATAAACTCTAAGAACTCTATGATCACGCATATCGTCTGTTGGAAATATAAGCCCGAAACCGCGCCTGAGCAGAGGGCCGATCACAT
>JANNGV010000189.1:0-2640 GCA_031404055.1 Chloracidobacterium sp. | reverse complement strand
CGATAGCCACTCGACTGCTTTTGCTTGGTAATCAAAAGATCGTCCTTCGTTTTTAGCAGATCGGCCCGGTTATAGACGGACAACTCGAAATTGTAGCCATGAGTGATTGCATCCTTCGGGCATGCCTCGACACAGTAACCGCAGAAAATGCATCGGCCATAGTCGATGTTATATACCTTTGCGTACCGTTCGTCTTTCCCGATACGCTGCTCATAAGGCCGCGGGTCGGTTTCAGCTTCAATATAAATGCAGTCAGACGGACACGCCGCCGCGCAAAGGTAACATGCGACGCATTTCTCCTTTCCCAACTCGTCGACATGCAAGAGGTGCTGTCCGCGATAGCGCGGCTGAACGGTGATCGGCACGTCAGGATACTGCACCGTCCATTTCTCACGCGGTATCTCTGACAGCGTACGCCGCATTCCCTTCAAAACCGCAACCGTCGAATTTATAACGTCCGTTATCACTGACATTTAGATTTTTTGCTTCCTTGCTCGTTAACAACCCTACTGATTTCTCTTGGTACGATCACGTCTAAAAACCCGCATCTTAATTCATAGCAGGCGACTAAAAGTTTGGTATCGGAATAACGCCCAGCAAAGCCAACGCATTAGTCACAATGCCGACCAATGTCGTCAGCAAACCGATTACAATTGCGGCCAAAGCAAGGCTGCGGCCACCGTATTCTGCCGGATTGCCGTCTGCTTTGCCCTTTGCCATGAAACCGGTTATAGCACCCGCTATCCCAACTATGATCAGACCGCAGCAAGGAATGCTCAGCAGGCTCAAAACCAATGACACAATCGCAAGTGTTTTGTTCTGTCCACCAGCAGCGGCATCGGGCTGTGAAGGAGAATTTGGTGCAAAGCCTTGATTCGGCAGGCTTGGCTCGATTGCCGGCGGCGGCGTCCATTCCGGCGTTGCGGCCCCCGGCGAATCGAACGGATTCGACGAAGCTGTGCCGACCACGGGCTCCGGATCCTTGAATGCGGGAAAATTCGGTGTCGGCGGATTGAACGCTGCCGGTTTCGGGTCGCTGAAAGGTGATGGTACCGCCGGTGTAGATTGCCCGAAGGGCGAACCTGGGCTTGCCGGACTCGGCGTTGGCGAAAACGGCGAAGGCGGAGGTGACATGTCACCGAACGACGGCGGGCTTAAACTCGGCTCTGAAAACTTTGGCGGTTCAGGCGCAAGCGGCGGAATGTCCATCACCGGTTCTTCCATTACGTCCCTCGCATTCATCTCCCTGCGGATCTCTTCCTCCGATGCGTACATCGTCTTTAGCGGATCGGATTCGGCCGGCAGTTCCAGAACCTCTCCCTCTTTCGACGGTTCCGGCACGGGAGCGTCCGAACTTGCCGACGGGATGGAGGCGGCAATATCTTCGGGCCGCGCGACCATCGTTTTATATGGATCGAGCGGTACGTCCGCCACCAAGGGTGTGCCATCCGATTGGCAAAACCGCATCGAATCCTCAAACGTTCTCTCGCAAGTCGGGCATTTTTTCATACGTTTTCCTTATTTAAGGTTGCAGATAGTTGCGGAGTTTCGGAAGGTTACAGTAGTTTGCGAACATGAAAAGGCTCTTCTGCAACTAACTGTAACTCTGCACCTGACTGCAACTATTCCGAGACTTTTATACCTTGACGCCTAAACTAATTCAAGTTTGCTAAAGAAATAGCTGATCTCGATCGCGGCGTTCTCATCCGAATCGGAGCCGTGCACCGCGTTCTCGCCAATCGACACTGCAAAATCCTTCCGCAAAGTCCCGTCCGCCGCCTCAGCCGGATTGGTGGCACCCATAAGCTCACGCCACGCCGGAACTGCGTTTTCCTTTTCCAGTGCCAAAACCACACACGGCCCGCTCGACATAAATTCCGTCAACTCATCAAAAAATCCCTTGCCCGCGTGGACCGCATAAAATCCCTCGGCCTGTTTTCTCGACTGATGAACCAGCTTCAGCCCGCGAATGTTAAATCCCGCACTCGATATGCGATCAATGATCTTCCCAGCGTTCCCGGCGCGCACCGCGTCGGGTTTAATTATTCCAAATGTTAATTTGCTCATTGTATGTACTAGTTATTTTCCTTATTATCGTCTGTCTCGACTTTCGTCTATAGATAATCTGTCATCGCCAAAAATCAAAGAAATTGCTCTCTCAATTCTTTCGCAATCCGCACCGGCCTCGCTGTTTCCCGGTCAATCATGCACCAGACCGTTCTTCCTTTTACCAGCAAATCGGGGCCGCGGTGTATTTCCGTAAAACGCTCACAGGTCACATGAGTCCATTCGCCGACCCATGTTGTCACGGTGATCTCTTCATTTTCAAAAGCCTGTTTCTTGTAATCGATCTCGTGCCGAACCACGACCCACGAGAATTTCGTAAGCATCTCTTCGCTTGCCGCGTATCGCCAATGTGCAACCGCAATCTCCTGTATCCACCGCAGATAGGCTACGTTATTGACGTGGCCCTGCTCGTCTATGTCTTCGGCGGCAACGTTGAACGAATGCGAAAATTTCATTCTTAAACTCCCTACCTTAGGAGGGAAGGGTGGCCGCGTTTAGCGGACGGGGTAGTTCTTTCTTCAAAAACCTCACTGCAAATTCAATGTCAACGCACCGATCTGTTCATACATTTTC
>JANNGV010000188.1:0-2568 GCA_031404055.1 Chloracidobacterium sp. | reverse complement strand
ATTAAACTTCTCCGAATAGTCCTTCTGAAGGTCGGCAACTACCGGATCGACGGCTTTGCAATATGGGCACCAATCCGCTTGAATTACAGCGACAATCGGTCGGACATCCTTCATCATGGCATCTTTTTTCATGCCTTCATCTTTCATCATCGCCTCGTCTTTCTTCATCGCGTCTTGCGCAAATGATGCCGAAGCCGAAAAAAGCGTGAAAAGTGCGACGAATAATAGAGCGGTCAAGGTCTGTCTGGATTTCATTTTTGTACTCCTGAAAATTTGTATCGAGATTTTATTTTTCAACCAATTTGACTCGGTGATAACTGAAAGATGTTCAATTACGCAGGTTTTATTCCCAACACCCACACAACCTATTTCTTCAAAATCTCGTCCATAATTTCCTGGAATTCATAAAAACCTTTTTTCCCGGCGATCCACTCGGCTGCCATGATCGCACCCAAAGCAAAACCTTCGCGCGATCGTGCCGCATGTTCAAGCAAAATCTGATCAGCCAAGCCGTCAAAACCGACCCGATGTGTGCCCGGAATATTGCCTGCCCGTGTCGCAGAAATGCTGAATTCATTCCTGACATGTTTCCCGACGATCTCCTTTAATCTCAAAGCCGTGCCGCTTGGAGCGTCTTTTTTTCGGGAATGATGCTGCTCTTCGATAAAGGTTTGGTATTCGGGAAATTTTGCAAAAAGCTCGGCGGCAAAGTCCGCAATGCGATAAAGCAGGTTTACGCCGATCGAAAAATTGGCCCCAAAGACCATTGCACCATTCCCGTCCCGAACCAATTGCTCGATTTCGATCCGTTGTGCGTTCCAACCGGTTGTGCCCTCCACAATCGGCACACCCGTAGAGACGCAAGCCTCGACATTAAGCCGCACGGCTTCACCCAACGAGAAATCTATCGCGACATCCGCACGCTTCAGCTTCGCGGCTAATTCACCCGCCGACAAACCGGCGTCCGCATCATCAATAATTACACCGACGTCATGTCCTTTTTCTTCGGCGAGAGTCTTGATGAGCTTCCCCATCGCTCCATATCCTATAAGTGCGATTTTCATGTGTCAATCAAGTTTCAGCCGCCTCAACAAATCGACAAATCGAGGCTCGGAGCGTAGGTTACTCATTTTCGGATCGACCTTTAGAAACGCCATTTTCGGGTCGCGCTGTTCGTAGCCTTTTTCCAGCCATTCGAGCGCCCGGTCGGTTTCGCCAAGGCCATTATAAATTATCGCGATATGACTACCCGAAACGAATCGAACAGAAGACAGTTTGATCAATTCATTTACTAAAGATTGCGCTTCGTCACGTCTTCCCGATTTCGCAAGGGCATAACCCTCGAAGAAAACGGACGAGGTCTGCATGGGTGAAAGCTCCCTCGCCTTCCGTGCTTCGACAATAGCCTCGGAATACATTTCCTTGGCAATGTAGGCGCCCGAAGCGAACATGTGCGGCATCCAGAAACCGGGAGCCAGCTCAAAGGTTTTCTGCGCTCTTGATAATGCTTCGTCGGACCGTCCGGCATGAAGCAGAAATTGCGCCTCGAGGGCGTTTACAAATGGAAAAATCGGGTCAAGCTCGCGAGCTCGTTTTACTTCTGAAAGCGCCTCCTCGTGCCGCCCGGTGTTGGAAAGCAGATGCGAGTAAAATAGGTGGGCATCGCCGCTGTCCGGGTCAAGCTCCAGAGCTCTTTCGTATTGACTTTCGGCTTCACTCCATTTCCACTGCCAAAACAAGGCTCCCCCGAGAGCTGTGTGCGCTTCGGAGAAAGAATCGTCAAGCTCCACCGCCTTCTGAGCCGCCGCAAGCGCCTTTGGCAGCATCTCCGTCGGTGACATTTCCGCACTCATGACCAGCCCGCGATATGCCTCCGACAGCCCAACGTACGCTCGGGCGTAATTCGGGTCGATCTCAATCGCCTCTTGAAAATATGAGATGCCTCGCTGAATCTCCGGCGGCGTTAATTTGAAAACGTGAAACCGTCCTCTTTGATAAAGCTGCAGGGCCTCGGCATTTTCCGTCGGACGTTTCGCCAGTTGCTGCTGTTCGGAATTGGTTAATTTCAGCCTCAGATTGCTGGCAACTGCCTGTGCGATCTCGTTTTGCGCGGCGATGATGTCGGCGGAACCTTTAACATACTGATTTCCCCAAATCTGCGAATCGTCCGTGCCGTCGATAAGCCTGACATTTATGACAAGTTTATCGCCAAGCTGTTTTATGTCGCCTGTAACCAGCGTTTCCACGCCAAGCTGCGAAGCGATGCTTTTCGCGTCGGTTTGATTGTTCTTAAAACGGAACGCCGAATTCCGCGACATTACCCGCAACCCGGAAAGCTGCGAAAGATTATTGATCACGCTTTCAGTTATGCCGTCACTTAGATATTCCGCATTCGGGTCCTGGCTTGCGTTGATGAATGGCAGTACCGCCAGCGATTTCTTGCCGTCAGAGCTTGAGGCGGTCTTTTTGGCCCAAAATAGATAGTAACCACTCAACACTTGAAAAAATCCATGAACGTGGCCACTGTCCGTCTCGTCACCCTGCTCGCCTGCGTTATCAGCGGGATCT
>JANNGV010000187.1:0-6966 GCA_031404055.1 Chloracidobacterium sp. | reverse complement strand
ACCCGAATCGACAATACCTAAGGGAATAACGAGATATTGGCGGACGACATCCAAAATATCCACGGCATCGCGGTTCTGTACGATTCCGACAACAGCGAGAACACCATATAACTAACGAACAACAAAAACGACATGACCGTCCTCCATTTCGAATCGCGTGTCGATGGTGATTCCTAAAAACCTCTTTCTCGTTCTGGATGCCGCAACCTTTTAACTTCTCCGACGTGTTTGAAGCATGCTGTGGCACTTGACCGGAGAAATTTTAGGCATATTCATTGTTTACTGCTCTTTTCCGTTGTTCATTTTTCTTTTGGTTTTTACTTTGGGTTTGAGAGATCTTGAAGTTATAACAGGCTCTCGGGAATTCTTGAAGAATGTCCTTCGTAAACTTTTTTGATCTAGTTTAACCGCTTTCTCAAAATCGATACCTTTGCGCGGCAATCCGTTTTCTTGACCCGTTGCTTGTAAATTTATCCTGCGTTAATCTCTGCTGTATTATAATCGCACCGTGCGAATTCTATTGGTCGAAGATGATGTGCGTATTTCGAATTTTGTCGCCAAGGGTCTGCGCGAAAATTCGTATGCCGTAGATTCGGCGGCGGATGGTGAAGAAGCCCTTTACGAAGCCTCTATCAACGACTACGACGTAATAATCCTCGACGTCATGATCCCAAAAAAGGACGGGTTTGCGGTTTGTGCCGAGCTCAGAGATTCCGGAGTTAAAACGCCGATCTTGATGTTGACGGCCCGTGACGCAATCTACGACCGGATCAGAGGCCTTGATTGCGGCGCAGACGATTATCTCGTCAAGCCGTTCGATTTCAAGGAATTGCTCGCCCGGCTTCGAGCCTTGCTGCGTCGAAATGGCGATTTTCGTCCGCCGAAGATTGTCATCGCGAATCTGCAAATAGACACTACCGCGCAGAAGGTGTGGCGCGGCGGGACCGAAATTCTGCTGACAACAAAAGAGTATGCGTTACTAGAATTTCTGGCCAGGCAACAAAATAAAGTCGTTGGCCGGGCCGATATCGCTGAGCACGTTTGGGACGAAAACTTCGACGCTTTTTCAAATCTGATCGAGGTTTATATAAGGCGCCTTCGCTTAAAAATAGACGATGGATCTTCTCCCCGCCTCATACACACGCGCCGTGGGGCAGGTTATATTTTGGAGACGGCGGTCGCCGAAATAGATGCTTAATTCCATCCGAACACGGCTCACACTTTGGTATCTAAGCATCCTGGCCTTGATCGTCATCGTGTTTGCCGCTGTTATCTATCTCCTCGTAGCTCGCAATCTGAGCCAAACAACCGATAACAACCTGGCTGAAATCGGACGAAGCGTTGAAACGGACCTGCGCAAAGAAGAGGCCGACATCGCCGCCGCGAGACTTTTGCCTCCACCGCCCGCCGAAGAGGATGAAGATAAGAAAAATCCGGTTGACACGGACGACGAGTTGCCCTTGACGATCGAATCCGCTATTGCCGAAGAACTGGAGGACCTGCGTTCCCGCGAGTATGAATTCCTGGTTCTTGATCGAAACGGGCAGAAGATCGGTTCAACAATTGCGGTTGCAGAACTTGAAGAAAAATCAAAAAACATTGCCGCGGATCTGCCGTTTGCCGATGTCCTGACTGAGAACGAAACTTTTCGCGTTCATCAAATGACGCTCAGTCTGGACGGAAAGTCTTTTCGTTTGATGATCACGAGATCGATTCGCGAACAAACAGTATTCCTAACGAGCCTAATGAGAATTTTCTCCGTCACGGTTCCGCTCGCCCTGATTCTCGCGGGCTTGGGTGGCTACTTTCTTGCTCGGCGAAGCCTTGCTCCGGTTGTTTCGATGAGCAAACACGCGGCAAGCATCGGGGCGGCAAATCTGAACGAGAGGCTTCCGGTTAGAAATGAACGCGACGAACTCGGCGGTCTTGCTAAGGTCTTTAACGATCTTCTTTTAAGGCTCGAAGCATCGTTTCAACAGCAAAGGCAATTCATGTCGGACGCATCGCATGAACTGCGCACGCCGCTCGCGATCGTTCGCGGCGAATCCGAAGTTGCTCTTTCGAAAGAAGACCGCCCGGCTGCGGATTATCGCGAGTCGCTATCGATCGTTCATGACGAAAGCAAAAGGCTGACCAAAATCGTCGAGGATCTTTTCATTCTAGCACGGGCCGACAGCGGCCAGCTCAAGCCAAATTTCGAGCATTTCTATCTTGATGAAATTCTAGTTGAGTGCGTTCGGGTAGTCGGCACTCTAACGCAAAAACGAAATACCAGGATCGAGTTCCGAGTGCCGGACGAGATGCCCATTTTCGCCGATGAGGAGCTCCTTCACCGACTTTTCCTGAACCTGCTCGACAACGCCATCAAATACAACAGAGAAAGCGGGATTGTAACCATCGCTGCTCAAAAACAAGGCACGCATTACCTAATAACGATTCGCGACTCAGGCCCGGGAATTGCGGCCGAGGACCAGGCAAAGATCTTTGATCGCTTTTATCGAGCGGACAAATCGCGCACCCGCGAAAACACAAATGGCAAAAATGGCGTCGGGCTCGGACTTTCGATCGCCGCCTGGATTGCCGAGGTTCATCACGGCACGATACGCCTGGTAAAATCGGATTCGAACGGCTCCGAGTTTCTGGTTGAACTGCCGAGTCAGAAAGAAAAGTAGTTTCTTGTCAAAAACTTCAACCGTTAATCTTCTATTCACATTCAGCCATTTATATTCAACTCAGCCCACCATAGCCGCATGAGACTAGATACTGTCCGGAGTTTCCACGGAGGTGAGTTGGATGACGGCAAGAAAACTAAAATCGGTTCATATAACGAATTATTACCACAAGAATTCAGGTGGGATCAGCACCGTTTACAACCGTCTTTTGGCGGAAGCAAATAAAAATGAGCGTCAGGTGCGTCTTATCGTGCCGGGGGAGCGCGATGAACAGGAAACGGTCGGTGAATTTGGGCGAATCTACTATGTAAAGGCCAGCCCGGCCCCGATCTTTGACCGCCGTTACCGCTTGCTAATGCCATGGCAATACATGCCGCGCGACTCGGCTATTAGAAATATTCTGCTGGCTGAGAAGCCGGATATCATCGAAATAGCCGAAAAATATACTGTCAGCCTGCTCGCCGGCATGATAAAAAAAGGGTATTTCAGGACGCTTCGACGGCCGATGCTGGTGCATTTAAGCTGCGAAAGAATGGACGATAATCTGCGCGCGTTTGTTTCCGGTTCGAGGTTGGTTCGTTTTCTGGCCCAGCGGTTTACCGGAAACTACATCGCACCAATGTTCGACTATCATTTTGCCAACTCCGATTACACCGCAAGCGAATTGCTGGACGCAGTTGAGCAAAACCTTGGACGCTCGCGAAACTTCTTTGATTTCTGCTGGCGTTTTTTTAATGCCTCCGACGAGAAATTTTCGGATCGCGTTTATGTCACCAATTGCGGCGTTGACGAACGGCTTTTTCACGTTGGCAGGAAAGATCCTGAAGTACGCCGACGAATTTTAACCGAGGCTGGTTTTCCTGAAAATGCGACCGTCCTGCTCTATGTTGGGCGGCTATCGCCTGAAAAAAACATCCGGCTGCTGGCCGGAGTTCTCCGTTCTCTAACCGAATTTTATACTTGGGATTCGGCAAAACATGACTATCGCCTGTTGGTCGCGGGTGACGGGCCGCAGTCTGCCTGGCTGCAACGCAAGCTGAATAAATTTGCACCGGGCAAATTTAAGCTGTTAGGGCACATCGGCGATAAAGAGCATCTTGCAAACCTCTACGCGAATGCGGATGTATTCCTGCATCCGAATCCGCGTGAGCCATTCGGCATAGCTCCGCTCGAGGCTATGGCTTCCGGCACGCCGGTCGTCGCGCCAAATTCGGGTGGTGTGCTGTCTTACGCAAATGACGAAAACTCATGGCTGGAAGAGCCGACCGTTGAAAACTATTTCGCCGCCGTCCGCGATATCTCTAACCATCCCGAAAAAAGCAGGCAAAAGGTCGCGAACGCACTTGAAACCGCAAGGCATTTTACGTGGGAAAAATCGTTCTCCCGGCTCTTTCATCTTTATGACGAACTTTTCGATGAATTCTCAAACCGGCAGGAAGCATTTGAGCTGAAACCGAAATCCAGCGGCTTTGAAGCTACTTCGGTGCAGCGCGACAAACCAATAGGGATTTTATACAAAAACCGTTTGTAATCTTCAAAACGTTAATCTGCCGTTCATGTTTCGTTTTGTACACTGGGCCACAACCTTAAGGAGTTTAAGGAAACATGCCGCAAAACACCCCCCGAGTGGCACTCGACTAATCGGGACACGAAGTTAGGTTCCGGTTCTGAACGTACTGCTGAAAGGAGATTTATCGATGAACAAAACGAACAAAAAAATAGAAGAGAATGGGCGAAAGTTTGGTCGGGGTTGGATTTTTGGCCTTACGGCAGCGTTAGTCGTCGCGGTGGGTCTGGTTGCGATCATCTCGCCAACCAATGCCGGCGATGACGATGACGATTGCCGAGGTCCTGCTGTTAGACTGCCGGCGACAAAGTTCTTTATTGAACACAATTCAACAGATGAAGATACCGGCGTGCATGGCCTGTTCGATGGGGCTGACTGGACGAAGCTCGAGATTTATGACCCGCGCGGCAGACAGATATTCGAGGTCGAGCCAAAACGGCAGCTTCGAACACAATCCATAAGCGGAATTTTCTTTGAAGCCGCAGAACCGCCTAATGACGAGGTCCCGATCGCCGAAATTCTTTCCAGGTTTCCCGAAGGTCGTTACTCTGTCCGTGGCTGCACGGCGGACGGAAACCGCCTAAGAGGCTCCGCCGTCTTTACGCATGACATACCGGCCGGCCCAGAGATCATCTTCCCTCAGGATGGCGGCACCGCTTCGTCATCCGGGTTTGCCGTAATGTGGAACCACGTCACTACCACCATCGAGGGCGATC
This sequence comes from Chloracidobacterium sp., assembly GCA_031404055.1. Classification (GTDB taxonomy): domain Bacteria; phylum Acidobacteriota; class Blastocatellia; order Pyrinomonadales; family Pyrinomonadaceae; genus OLB17. The sequence continues at coordinate 2,011 of JANNGV010000187.1, read as the reverse complement.
CGATTAACCGCACCGGATATGAAGTAATCGTCACCAAGGACGTGCCGGATGATCCGAATGGTTTCTCCCGGCCCACGTTCGATGTCCGCGTACCGCCGACGGAGACGAGCTTGACCGTTCCAAGCGAGTTTCTTGAGCCCGGCACGCGATACGAGCTTGAAGTGCTGGTGCTGGAAGTTAGCGGCAATCAAACTCTGACAAGTCTTTTCTTCGAAACCAACTAAAGCCGAATCTAAGGTGACGCGAACTTTCGGGTTCCCGTCACCGTTCGATTTCTATTGACGTGGCCCATTAGTAGGTTTAAGTTAGCTCTATTCAGGTGTAATACGACATTCAACGTAGGTGTGGACGAGGAGTTAGAGATGAAAACGATAAAATCCGTGATCTGGCTTTTGGTGATTGCATTTGGCTTTGGAATCAGTGTTCTAAGCCTCCCGCAAACGGCAAATGCCCAGACTGATAAAGACAAAAAAGAAAAGAAACAGGTGCCAGAGGACGACAAGGACGATGACGAAAAACTAAGCTCCCGCGACAAAAAGAAAGCAAAGATAACGCTTGAAGAGGCTCGTGCCATTGCGCTGAAACGAGTAAGCGGAACGGTTGTCGAAGAGGAGTTGGAAAAGGAAAAAGGACGGCTTCAATATGCGTTCGACATCCGCGACAGCAACGGCAAGGTCTGGGATGTAGAAATCGACGCCGTCACCGGTGAAGTATTGCAGGCAGCCGAAGATGACGAAGACACCGATAACGACCAAAGCAGTTTGAACAAAGCAAAAAAATCGGTCTACAGGGCGGCCAACACCGTCAAGAACGTATCCGTAAGAACATTCGACAAATTGTTCTGATCAACCCGATAGAGTTTTGGGCCACAACAGCATACGAACCTTTCAGTTTTCAGTTTTAACTTTTTAGTTATTCCGAAGAGTCAATTACGACTACGCTCTTTCGTTATCTGTGTGTGAAAAATCGTTTTTCGTCGTTCGATAATAAGACGGCCTGAGGCTATTCGCTTCAGGGCCTCGACATATGCTGTATGTTCTTCGTCCAAAATTCTCGCCGAAAGAGTTTGTTCCGTATCGTCATCCTTCACGTCAACCGCTTTTTGCAGGATGATCGCCCCGTTATCAAGATGCTCGTCAACAAAATGAACGGTGCAGCCTGAGATTTTCACACCGTGCTCGACCGCCTGCTTTTGCGCGTCCAAACCGGGAAACGAAGGCAGCAGGCTAGGATGAATATTTACGATACAATTTGGAAACGACCTGATAAACTCCGCTGAAAGCAGCCTCATATAACCGGCAAGACAGACAAGCTCAACACCTCTTTCACGCAGCACGCCCGCGATCTCCTCATCGTGTTCTTCCCGCGTCCCCCCGCTTCGTTCAACGACAACCGTTTCGACACCCCGATCGGCCGCCTTCGCCAATCCGGGTGCCTCCGGTTTATCGCTTACAACGACCGCCACTTCAGAATCCGGTATCTCGCCGCTTTTTACTGCATCGACGAGAGCGACCATGTTCGATCCGCGGCCCGATATCAATATCCCGATCTTCATTCTTTTCGCGGCGATCAAAGGAATTTAAGGACCGCGTAGGAGCTTGCGTCAAAGATAACGTTGGCGTTCTTCGGGTCCTGGACGTAGTTTATCTTGGTAAGCTTGTTGGCGTTCTGAACGCGGCTTTTACCGATCTGGAATCCGGGCATCGTCGTTTCCGCTATCATCCACGGCTTCTGGTTCCACATAAAATCCAGCCCGTTTTCATTCAGGTAATTTCCCTGCGGAATAGCGACGGTAATGTGCTGCGGGCAATAAAGCAGAATGTATTCTTCCTTGATCTGCTCAAGTAAAGAGGCCAGCAATATGGTTTTATTACTGCAATCGGCCGAACGCGTCATCAATGTTTCGTTCGCCCGCTTTAGTGTTTCGGTCGCACCGACGGCTTCGGTGTAGCTATAAGCGATCTCGTTCGACACAAAATCGACCAGCCGCTGTATGCGCGATTCCCGGTCT
>JANNGV010000186.1:0-3119 GCA_031404055.1 Chloracidobacterium sp. | reverse complement strand
CGAGCCGCTCCACAGCACACGCCCGATGAGCGCGCTCTTCGGCACGGCGCTGGTTAGATCACGTTATGGTCCCGATTAATCTTAGACTTTCACCCACGGAGATTGAAGATTGTTTGCATTCTTGCGGCGCGGTAAATGTTCGTCGCCTCACCCGCGGAGCCGACATCGATCGGATCGAACAGGTTTTTCAGGGTGAGCAGTATGCCGCGAAAAGATTCGGGGTCGGCGAAAATCGCTATCTTTTCTCAAAATCATAGTAGATATTCGAAATTGCTCGGAGAGCGTTAACGTAAAAGTAATGTTAAGTGCAAAAAGCCTGATCTATGCTCAGCCGCGCGGAATCGATCGCCTTCGCGGGTTGCAAAGTCGAGCGTCCCGCGAGTTCAAGTTTACGCTTCTGATCAGTTTAGCTCATCTACCGTTGGGCGTTGTGCTGTATAATGCGGGTCTGCTTGCACTTCTTCACCCGATCGCCGTCTTTTCGCTAGGAATTGCATGGGCTTTGCAAAAGCGGACTAAATTGGATCGAATCGCGTTAGCGGTTGCGTACCTGATCGGGGCCGAAGTGCTGTGGCGAATGGCCAAAATACCTGTACCTTGGGAGTTCGGAAAATATGGTTCGGCGGCAATCATATTCATCGCTCTGATGAATCGCCGGCCTTTCAAGGTACCTTCTTCGTCTTTGATTTACTTTCTCGTCCTTATTCCTGCGTGTATAGTACCCTTCGTTGATCTCGATGTCAGCAATGCAAGGGCACAGATCAGTTCAAACCTCTCCGGTCCGCTCCTGCTTGCAATGAGCTGCTGGTTCTTCGCGAATATCAAGATAACGCCGCTACGGCTTCGGCGGCTGATGTTCGCCATCCTTATTCCGCTTTTAAGCGTTGCGTCAGCAACTCTTTTTTATACCGTGACCGCCGAGGATATTCAATTTACCTCCGAATCAAATTTCGCAACGAGCGGGGGTTTTGGCCCTAATCAAGTGTCGGCAATGCTTGGTTTGGGAGTCTTCGTTGCGGTGTGTTGCCTGGTCAATTTTAAGGTCGATACTAAGTTTAAGATTTTTTTAGGCGTCACGGCCGTTTTCTTCGCGGCGCAAAGTGCTTTGACGTTTTCCCGCAGCGGTATTTATAGCGCCATCGGGGCCTCTCTGGCCGTTGTGTTTTTTCAATTTCGGCATGTGGGTGAAGGGCTAAAACGCCTGATGCCCATTCTCGCCCTTGCGGCGGTATTCTTTTGGTTCGTTTTCCCGGCATTGGATGATTTTACAGGCGGTAAGCTTCAGGAACGGTTTGAAGACACGGGCACATCCAATCGTGTTGAGATTGCCCAATCCGACTTCGAAATTTTTTTTGAGAACCCGATTTTGGGGACAGGTGTCGGGTTGGCCGACGAATACAGGCGGCGTCTTTATGGCTACGGTGCCGGCACCCACACCGAATTTTCCCGGCTCATTTCGGAACACGGGATTTTCGGGATTGCCGCTCTCATATCGCTTTCGGTGATGGCGATTGGCAATTTTAAGAGACAGCAGTCAACGTTTGGGCGTGCACTGGTCGTCGGATTGTCTGTTTGGTGCGTTTTGTTCATGATCAACGCGGGTATGCGCCTTGCCGCCCCGTCATACTTGTGGGGCTTGACGTTCGTAACGATCATTAATTATCGCCTAAGACCGAAGGCACATGCTTTAGGGGTTAAATGAGGAGCAAAAACATCCAAATTCTCGATGGACATCCAATGGTCTCCATCATCATGCCAGTCCGAAACGAAGCTCCATTTATTACCAGAAGCCTGGGCTCATTGCTTAGGCAAACTTACCCCAAGAGACTGATGGAAGTTATTGTGGCCGATGGAATGTCGACGGACGCCACCCGCGACAAAATAATGGAGATCGCCGCAAATTCTGAGTTTAGGATTGTTATCGTCGATAACCCTAAGCTGATTGCTCCAACAGGACTGAACCGTGCACTCAAAAGAGCAACAGGTGACATCGTCATTCGCGTTGACGGCCATTGCGAAGTAGATTCCCGGTTTGTCGAAAACTGCGTTGCTATTTTACAGTCCGGTGCAGCGGATGGAGTAGGAGGACCGATCGAAACAGTAGGAGTGAGCCGACGAGCCAGAGCGATTGCTCTCGCTATGAGCTCCTCGTTCGGTGTAGGCGGATCGGCGTTTCGGACGATCAATGATCGAGAAATGTACACTGACACCGTTGCTTTTCCAGGATACACAAAAGAAATCCTCCTAAAGGCAGGCGCCTTTAACGAAGAACTCGTCCGAAACCAAGACGATGAATACAACTACCGTATACGCAAATTGGGCGGAAGAATCTTGCTGTCCCCAAACATCCGATCGCGTTATTACAGCCGCACCGGTTTTAGATCCCTCATTCGACAGTACTTCGAATACGGATACTGGAAAGTAAGGATTCTGCAATTGCACCCCAGACAAATGAGCATCCGACAGTTCGTACCGTTTTTTTTTGTTATTACGCTTGCTTTTTTAACGTTGCTCTCATTTGTCTCGGTCGTTAGCAGGTGGATGCTCTTGGGATTGGCCGGAAGCTATTTGCTAGCGAACTTCGCCGCTTCAGTTTATACGGCGCGGAGCAAGATCGGCACAATCCCACTTTTATCTTTGAGTTACATCATACTGCATTTTTCTTACGGTTTTGGATCACTCGTGGGCTTGATCTCTTTTAGAAATCGATGGAACGCTTCCTGATGCGCTGGCTGCATATCGGGGTTTATCTACACTGATGTAAATACGAAAAGTGCGAGGTCACAAGTAACGCAACCTTTTAAATATGCTGAGACACTTGGCAGCTATAAACGAATTGCACAACGCTTTGCCGTTCTCGAAAGACTTTAATTAATGGTCCAGGATACCACTCCCGATTTTATGCATGATATCCAATATGTCGAAGATTCCCTCGGAGGCGAAACTAAGCCTTCGCTTTTCACCGAGAATGGGATCACTAGCAACTTTTTCGTGGCGATAAGAGAGCATTTGTACTCTGACTTAAATGGTGAAGCCGTAATTTTGAGCATGAAAACCGGAAAGTATTACGGCTTGAATGAAGTAGGCAGAAGTATTTGGAACGCGATCAAATATCCGAC
>JANNGV010000185.1:0-3664 GCA_031404055.1 Chloracidobacterium sp. | reverse complement strand
AACGAACGCTATCAGAATTGCGAGATTTAGAGTTTTCATAATGGTAATGGGGACCATTTGTAAAAAGCGAACCGGCCTCATGTAACCAGATCGAGAAAATGGCCCATTTGAAATTTTTTTACGCTCAGGTATTTTGCGGTGTCGCTTGACGGTTTAAATTCAATCGGCACACGCTCGACGATTTCGATGCCGCCGTCCCGAATTGCCTGGATCTTTGTCGGATTGTTCGTCATTGCCTTCACCTGTGTGATGCCGAGGTTCCTGAGAATCTCAACACACTGGCCATAGTGCCGCGAATCGACTTCGAGGCCAAGCCTTAGGTTTGCCTCGATCGTGTCGGCGCCTTCGTCCTGCAGGGCGTAAGCACGTATTTTGTTGATGATGCCGATGCCGCGGCCTTCCTGCTGCTGGTAAACAATGACGCCGCGGCCTTCGTTTTCGATCATTTTCATTGCAAGCTGAAGCTGCTCGCCGCAGTCGCATTTGGATGAATGGAAAACGTCGCCCGTCAGGCACTGCGAATGAATGCGGACCAAAACCGGGGCATTAGTGTCGAGATCACCTTTATAAACACAGACGAATTCTTCGTCGCTTATCAGCGATTGATAACCCGCGATGCGAAACTCGCCGAACGCGGTCGGAAGGCGGGCGTCCGCCACCTTCGTTACCGTCGAAAGAGATTCGGTCAAAAGTCTCGGACTCTCAGCAAACGAACAACTTTGGATCATAATTATTTAAGCCGAATGTCAAAAGTTCTATTGCAAAACAATGTTTAGATGCTTTTTTTAATTGAAAGTAGACGATATAAAAGTCTATTCGGACGGAGGGGGAAGTTGGATTCAAAGCGATTTGGTCAAATGTGTATTCTAGCGGCGAAAGACAAAAAGAGAGGGAACAACCACCCCGTCAGCCGAAGCGGCTGCCACCCCTCCTAAGACAGGAGGGGAGCTCAATCCTGCCACCCCTCCTTTGAAAAGAGGGGAGCCAGACCTAATGCTCCATCCGCATTGGTGAGGCTTGTCTAGGTGACATAACCATCGGGAGTTTTCCGTCGGCGTGTTTTGTCAGTTCCAGAAAGTCTTTGTCCTGCACGATCGAGGCAAAGACGGCGTCGACGCGAGCCTCCATCATCTCTTTTTCGCGGACGGCGTGGTAGCGCTCGTATTGATAGAAGTGGCGTTTCAGATATGCCAAAGCCTTGTCACGCTGGCCGGTTTGGGCGAATATCGCGGCCAGATTGTAGGACGCGGGCAGCAGATTGATGTTTGCCTGGGCGATCTTTAACGCTTCGGCTTTTTTACCGGCGGCGGCCATGAAAACGGCGGAGAATACGTGATTATACGGGTCGTTGGGGTCGAGATCGAAGGCTTTTTGTGTGTAACCGGCGGCTTTTTCAAGCTCGCCTTCGGAATGCCAATAGACGGCGATGTTGCGATACGCGAGTGCGAGCGGATATTCGTCAACCGACTGTTCCATCAGGCCCAAGCCTTTTTTGAACTCGCCGTCGTGGATGGTAATCTTGCCGAGGCTGTGGAGTGCAACGGCACGCGAGAGCGGGTCGGCCTGCATGTCGAGGATCTGGTGAAATTCGATCTTTGCCTTGTCCCAGTCGCCGGTGTGATGGCGGTGCAGCTCGCCCAGGTAGCGAAGCGGCGTCGCGTCGGCCGGGTCCATTTTGTTAGCCTGGCTATAAAGTTTATCGGCCAACATGTATTGAGCCTTGTTTTCGGCGATCAGGCCGCGTTTCATTATTTGCGTGATGGCGGCACTGGTCTTGGTTTCGAATATTGGGGTTGAATCACGGATCTCGCCGACATTTTGCGCGCCGAGCTTTTTCAGCTCCTTCGCCGCGTCCTTCGCTTTTTTCGAGAACATGCATTTTTCGGCGGCCACCGTTTTGTATATCTTGATCGCATCGGCATTCTCACCGGCGGCGGCCTTTGCTTTAGCCTCCTTCAAACTCGCATCGAGAGCGGCTTCACGCGTTTTCACTTCGGTGCCTACAAGCTTTTCTACATCGGCGACCTTAAGTTTCCCGGCTGTGTTTTCGACCTTTTTTACAGGTGTGCCGTCGGGCGTGGCGAGGACTGCAACGGGAAGCTTTGAATCGCCGACGAGCTTTTCGGCATTTGGCGTTTCACCGTCCGCCAAGTGCATTGCGACACATTGGCCTGCGTACAGCGACAACGCCCGCGATTCGCGGAGGCTGGATTTTTGGAGCTCTTCCTTAGAAGCAGGGAACCAATAAAGGACGAGGCCTTCGGAAACCGCGGCGTCTTTCGAAGTTTTTGGATTTTTCCACGGCACATGATAAACGACGGGATTTGTAGTAGAACCACCCCCGCTGCCTCCGCTGCCCGACGTACCGCCGCCACCGCCACCGCCGCCGCCGCCGCAGGTCGCCCAAACGGGGGAACACACAAAAACAAAGACGAGAAGGAAAGCGACGACGTTAGCGAATAGTGATTTCATGGATGCACTCCTAATTATGGTTAATCGTAACCACCTTGATTTATATTGAACTAAATGCAGAAAAACGTGTGATGCGTTGAGTATTCACTCCGTTGCCGCACACCTAAGCTCCCCTCGTTCGTAAGGAGGGGAGCTTAGGAATCCAGGATCGCGGCTTTTGCTTTTTCGGCCAGTTCAGGCGGCACTTCTTCGAAGCCGTATTCCGAGCGGGCGTGCTCGGCGACCTGGGCAATTACCTCTTCATCAGTTTCACCGGAGGCGACAAAATCGCAGTCCGGGCCGACGTCCTTGCATCTCATTGTTTTTGACATTGTTTTATCTCCTTATTATTTCGCCACGAATTACACGAATGACACGAATTTCAAAAAAGATTCTTCGTGCAATTCGTGTAATTCGTGGCTAAAATCTCTTATTCATCATCATCATGTGCACGGACTCGACCAGCGGCGACGGCTTCGTCTACTACTTTTTTCAACAAGTTGCCGGGCAGCGGATCGTAGTGCGAGAACTGCATGTGATAGCTACCTCGGGCCTGGGTCACGCTGTTCAGTTTCGATTGGTAATCGAGCATTTCCGAAAGCGGCACTTTGGCTTTTATGACTTGTTGTTTGCCTCGGACTTCCATTCCGCCGACGCGGCCGCGGCGTGAGTTAAGGTCGCCCATGATGTCGCCGGAGACTTCCTGCGGCGTGAATACCTCGACATCCATTATCGGTTCAAGAAGCGTCGGGCGGGTTTTTTCCATTGCGGCACGGTACGCCTTGCGGCCGGCGGCCCTGAATGAATGCTCGTCTGAATCGACCGCGTGAAAGCTGCCGTCGATCAGCGTTACCTTGAAATCGACCAGCGGATAACCGGCGACGGCACCGCCCTGGGCGGCTTCGATGATGCCTTTTTCGATGGCCGGGCGGAAATTTTGCGGCACGGATCCACCAAAAATCTTGTCAACCCATTCGAATCCGCCGCCGCGTTCTAGCGGCTCGAAAATTACCTTGCAATCGCCAAACTGGCCGCGTCCGCCCGATTGTTTCTTGTGGCGGCCCTGTACCTCGGCGGCTTGCGTGATGGTTTCCTTGTATGGGACCTTTGGCGGATGCAGGGCTACCTCGACGTGATAGCGATTGGCCAGTTTGGCAACGATGGTTTCGATATGAAGCTGGCCCGAACCCGATAGAATAAACTCTTTTGTCTG
>JANNGV010000184.1:0-1937 GCA_031404055.1 Chloracidobacterium sp. | reverse complement strand
ATGGAGATCAATCCGGACGAGGCAACGCCGGAGCAATTTGAAGAGCAGTTAAGAAAGGCTAAGGCGGTCGTCGCCGAAGAGCATAAGGAAGTTGTCGCCGTAGGTGGTCTGCACATTCTCGGCACCGAGAGGCACGAATCGCGGCGTATCGACAACCAGCTTCGCGGACGCGCCGGACGCCAGGGCGATCCCGGCTCATCTCGGTTCGTGCTTTCGCTGGAAGACGATCTGATGCGTATCTTCGCGGGGGACAAGGTCCGCTCGATGATGGAATGGCTCGGCATGGAAAAGGGCGTGGCCATCGAATCGAAGACCGTTTCGCGACAGATCGAACGAGCGCAAAAAGCCGTCGAGGCACGCAACTTCGAGACACGTAAACACGTCCTCAAATACGACGACGTTATGAACAAACAGCGCGAGACCATCTATGGTTTGCGGCGGCAATTGATGTTCGAACCCGAACACCGCGATTACCTTTTGGGTGACACCGGCGTCGCAAAAGACCTGCTGCACGATCTGACGGCAAGCTTCTTGAGCCTCGAAATAGGACCGGACAAATGGGAAGTTGAAACGTACGCGGCCGAGATCGAAAGCATTTACGCACTCGACCCGGCACGGGATGCGGATGTCAATTTCAAACAAATGAACCCGGAACAGATCGAAGAAGCGATCTGGAAACAGGCGTCCGCGAGTTACGCGGCAAAAGAAAAGATCGCCGGCGAGGAAAGCCTGCGTGCCTATGAGCGTTACATAATGCTCAACATCATCGACTCACAGTGGAAGGACCATTTAGCCTCGATCGATCAGGTAAAACAAGGCATCGGTCTTGTCGGATACGGGCAAAAAGATCCGCTTGTTGAATACAAAAAGCAGAGCTTTACGATGTTCCAGGACATGCTCGACCGCATCGATACAAACACGACTAAAGCCCTTTTCCATCTCGAGATCGTAACCAACGACGAACGCGAAGAACGCGAACGGCTTGAACGCCTCGAACAGCAGCGTGCCCGAAAACAGGCCGCCGGAATGGCATTCACGGGTGCTATGGCCTCCGCGGCAAGCGCGGGTGAAGAAGCAATGCGCCACACACCATTCGTCCGTGACCACCCAAAGGTAAAACCGAACGATCCATGCTATTGCGGCTCAGGCAAGAAGTTCAAAAAATGCCACGGAGCTGGCGTTTGATGAAGTAAGAAAGGCAAGAATTAAAAAGGCAAAACGAAGGAAAGGCTCCCCGTTTTGCCTTTTTATACCGTCCAATTTAGGGCAAGTATGAACTCGGAATCGGAATATCGCCGTTGACGCCGAATTGTTCTACAGCAATGCCCTCTGCAGATTTCCAAAGGTACCACTGTCCGGTTGACGGCCTGAACACTGCCACATCGTCGCGGCCCATGCCGACCAGTCACGGCTACCAAGATAAACATAAAACCCGTTCCGCTTGCTTACTTCGGCTGACTTTCTAATTCGGTCGCCTTTTGGCGGTCTTTCTCCGCCAGCACTTTCTCGCCTTTCTCTTCGTAGGCTTTCGCACGACCCTTGTAAGCCGCGACATGCTTAGGATTATTCTCAATTGCCTTTGAGAAGTCCGATATTGCAAGTACGTATTCTTTTTTATAAGCGTAAATATTGCCTCGATTGTAGTAAGCGGAAGCAAATTTAGGATCAAATTCGATTGATTTCGTGAAATCCGCTATTGCCCGGTCGGATTCCTGCCTTTGCATGTAGACCGCACCCCGGTTGTAGTAAGCCGCAGCATATTTAGGATTAAGCTCAACCGCATTTGTTAAATCCGAGATGGCAAGAATGTATTCTTTCTTATCGGTGTAGCTATTAGCTCGAGCAAAATAAGCCCCGGACGCAGTTGGCTCAAGCTCAATAACCTTTGTTAAATCCGCTATTGCCTTGTCAAATTCTTTCTTATCATTGTAGGTCAA
>JANNGV010000183.1:0-2549 GCA_031404055.1 Chloracidobacterium sp. | reverse complement strand
GATGCGGATGAAAACTTCCTGCGTCAGGTCCTCGGCACCCTCGACACTCGACGTAAACCGATACGCCAGATTGAAGATCCGCCGCGAAAAGCCCGAGACGATCTCTTCCCACGCCACGCCGTCGCCCGAACGCGCACGCCGAATGAGTTCCGCACCATTATTTTCCACCGCAGCCTTCAATGCTTCCAACGCGTGATCTCCTAAAAGCAATTGCCCCGTATGCAAATCGCAACAAAGCAATGGATCCGGCCCTGTCAATGCTTTCTTACGACAGCAAAAAACCAAAAGTTCCATCTAAAATATACAGCCATTTACGCGGAAACACGACCCTTAAGGCGTAGGTTACTGATCAGTGACGGAGTGAAAGGTTTAAGCGGCGCGATTTAGGACAACCGCCAGACAATTCGATAGTTGTGTCAGTTTGAGCATAGCCACGCCCGTTTACGGTGTGGTTAGTTGCGGCGCGATTCATGCAGGGCGTTTTTAACGTCCTTGCTCCACCGGCGGCGCTGAAGAAAATAAGGACGTTAAAACGCCCTCCAGTCGATTTGGCTCATGACTGCCACGCCGTAAACGGACGTGGCTAAGCGAAGCCAACGGAAGGAAAAAGACCGCATCGTGCGGGCCCAGATTTCAGACCGACCCGCCACCAGACACTCATTCAATTCGCATTTTTCCAGTGAATAAAGTATCTTTCTCTATTTGCCGCGTGTAACACGCTCGTTACGGTGAACAGAAATTCGATAACGAATGGCTTGGTAAAACAGATTTTCAGCATTCACTAGATCATTTGCGAAAGTATATAAAATTCATTCTTCTTTTTTTGTTTGCGGCCTTTATCCTTTGGTTTTTCGGTCGCAATCTTGATTGGCAGCTTGTCGGCCAAAGTCTCCGGCGGGCTAATCCCTATTATCTGGCGGCCGCCGTTGCGATCATTTGCGTCGGCTACCTGCTGCGGGCCATTCGCTGGAAGGTTTTGCTCGAACCGATAACGGAATCAAGTCTTAAAGAGCTTTTTGCCACGACCACCGTCGGTTTCGCCGCTATATTCCTGATCGGCCGGGCGGGTGAGATCGTTCGTCCGATGTGGCTGCCGATGCGCGATCCGCGTGTCCGTCCTTCCGCCGCTTTGGTCACGCTTGGCGTCGAACGCATCTTTGATCTGGCCGCCTTGGCGTCGTTTTTCGCTATAAATCTGTTGTGGTTTAACCCGCCCGTGGGACGCGAAAACGAGTTTGGATATATCAAATTGGCTGGCTATGTAATGCTGGCCGGCATGTTTTTAGGTTTTTTTGCACTTTTTATTTATCAAAGGCGGTCGAAGAAAATTATCGAATGGACTGCACGGGTTTTGGACCGGGTTCGAGTTCCGGAGCGAATCAAGCGAATAGTTTTGAGTATTTTAGAACAGCTCGCGAAGGCACTCGGAATTCTGCGCGACTGGCGTGAAATCGTCAAGGTAGGCATTTGGACGACAGCCCTTTGGCTTGCAATTGCGATCCCAACCTGGCTTGTGCTTTTGGCTTTCGATCTGCCGCTCTCGTTCGGCGATGCTCTATTCATAATGGGTTTTGCTACGGTTAGCTCCGTTGTTCCGACGCCGGGCGGCGCAGCGGGCGCATTTCATGCGGCGACCGCCGGCGGACTAATATTTTTAAACGTTACGCAGGAGAATGCCGCCGCCACCGCGATCGCAATGCATCTCATTTATTTCGCACCGGCGATAGTTTTCGGTTTATTTTATTTCTTTCACGGTGATATAAGTCTTGAACGGTTCAAAAGTTTGCTTTCCGGCGACAACGCTGTCGAAGAGATCGAGTCCGAAGCGCCGAACGGCAATGGACAATTGAAAATGGAAAATTGAGGAGGTCAAAATTCCATATTCCAGATTCCAAATTCCATATTCCAGATTCCAAATTCCAAATTAGAAATCTGAAATCTGAAATATGGAATGTAGAATCTGGAATCTGAAATCTGGAATGTAGAATCTGGAATCTGGAATCCGAAATCCCTATGCGATGCCCGTTTTGTGCACATATTGAAGATAAGGTTGTTGACTCGCGCGAGGCAAAAGACGGCGATTCGATTCGCCGCCGTCGCGAATGCCTCGGCTGCGGACGGCGGTTCACGTCCTACGAACGGATCGACGAAATTCCGTACATGGTAGTTAAGAAGGACGGTAAACGCGAAACGTTCGAGCGTGGCAAGGTACTTGCGGGACTTTTGAGAGCAAGCGAAAAACGGCCGATATCCGTCACCCAGCTCGAAGGCGTCGTCGATGAGGTCGAAAAAAATGTTCAGGATTCGCTAGACCGTGAAATGCCGACGACGGAGATCGGAAAGATCATTATGCGGAGGCTAAAGGCGATGGACAAAGTCGCTTACGTGCGGTTCGCGTCCGTATATCTGGAATTCGCAGACGTGTCAGCCTTCATGACCGAGCTCAAGGACCTGGTGCGTTCACGCGACCGCGTTCCGGTCAAGAAGCTCAAGAAAAGCAAGAAATAGTGTCGGCAGGATGCAAACTTCCCGAACTGCGACACGGGCCT
>JANNGV010000182.1:0-2040 GCA_031404055.1 Chloracidobacterium sp. | reverse complement strand
CGGGAAACGACAAACAGCCTTCATCGCCGATCTGTTCGCCTTCGACGCGGACGATCTCCGGATTAACGAATGCAAGTGGGTTCGCACGGCCGTCTTCGCCGGGAACGTCCATAACAAAAAATCTCTTGGAAATGCCGACTTGGGGCGCCGCAAGACCTACGCCACCGGCATCTTGCATCGTTTCAAGCATTTTACTCGCCAATTGTCCTAGATCTTCGTTAAATTCTTCTTCGAGAACCGGTTTCCCCACTGTAAGCAATACTGGTTCCGGGTAATGTACGATCCGTAATTTTGACATAGACACAATGCCGGACCAGCGTCCTTGGCGCTCCATGAACGCAATCTTACAGCCATCCGTGCTTTAGATACAATGTCGGATTTTACCACAACAAGCCGGAATAAGTTGAGTCCTAATTATAAGGTGAAAAATTACGAAATGTGTTTATCGGTAGTAAAAAGTGCGGTTGTTTCTTCTGTAACGCTGGCCGCAGGCTGGAACGCAGTGTCGTCGGCAAGTTGCTTAGGCTTCACGAGTTCCGACGTCCAGGCACTCAGCCTGGGATTTAATTTGCTCCTTTTTTCTTTTAACGATTCGGCAAAAATAACATACGCAAGACACAGCGCGGCGAAAATAACAAAAGCGATCAGCAAGATCCCAACTAACGGCTGATTGCCGGAGACGACCATCTTCGAAACTATCCAATAGATTATTCCGAGTATTCCCGCAAGTACCGCCAGTCCAAAGCCTGTAAACACGACATTCCCAAACTTTTCGAGCGCCTTTTCCTGTCGCTGAAGATCGGCATACTGGGCATTTGGGAATTGCGCCAGCAACGAATTTGCCGTTTGTTCAAGATTCAGCCCGCAGGAACGGCAGAATTTTTGTTCCGTCGAGTTGTTTGAGCCGCAGCTTGGACAAAACATATGATCCTCGTAAGGTGGGTATAATTATACAGCCTTACGCTTCGGAGGTGGTAAAAGTTGCAGTTCAAACTCCTTTTATTGCGTCAGCCGTTGCTTCTCCCCAGTGGCCCAATCGCAGAGTGTTTTAGACTGATCCTCGCTTAAAATTGCGTCTCGGTGTATCCATAAATATGATGGCAGCGGCATTTGCTTTGTTTGCAGCATTTCGCACACTTCTTCCAGCTTGCGGATCTTCTTCCTTACCGGATAAGTATTCCAAGTGCTGAGATTCATCTCAGCCCGTCCGTCGTCGATGTGACCCTTCAGGAACCACGAGAACGGCGATATCTGCGAGTACCACGGATAAAGCGTCTTGTTCGAATGACAATCGTTGCACGACCGGGACATTATCATCTGGACTTCGGCCGGAACATTTGTCGAGTCTTCGAGACTCTCGCCCGGAATAATGGGCGGATTCGAGAAATTCGGCCGAATAAACTGTATAACCACCAATGCCGCGACGAGCGCGATGACTGACACCTTTAATATTTTCTTCATATCGCGAAAATCTCTTTATGTTATCCGTACATCATACTAAGATAGCTTTGGAAAAATGTTTAATCCAGTCGTCATCGCCATACCGTTCTTCGCACTCACCATCGCTCTTGAGGCGTGGTACGCTTATCGATCAAAATCCGACGCGTACCACACCAAAGACGCGTGGAATAATATCGTGATTGGCTTTGTCAGCGTCGCTTTCGGCGCTCTTTTCGGATTATTCATCGGCGCTATCTACACATTTGCCTATTCGCTGGCTCCGTTTAAATTCCCAGCGGACGCATGGTGGACGTGGACACTCTTATTTTTTGTCGATGACTTCGCCTATTATTGGTTTCACCGGATAAGCCACGAAACACGTCTGTTTTGGAACTTCCACGTCGTTCACCATTCGAGCGAGCAATATAATCTAAGCGTTGCCGTCCGCCAAAGCTGGTTCAGCGGTCTGTTGCATTGGGTCTTTTACGCTCCGCTTATGCTGCTCGGGTTTGCTCCATGGATGTTTGTCGTCATGCACGGCTTCAACCTTATTTATCAATTCTGGATACACACAAAGTTTATCGGAAAGCTCGGGCCGCT
>JANNGV010000181.1:0-2967 GCA_031404055.1 Chloracidobacterium sp. | reverse complement strand
GACGCCGATACGGTTTTGCAGTTCTTCGGCCGCCTGGCGGCTGGTCAGGTAATCGGTGACGAGATAGTTGTCATAACTCAACGATCCGCCGCTGCCTCCCATCATCGCCAGGAAGCTGCTGGCAGCCGCGCCAGCGGTTTGCGCGGATGCGTCTTTTACGGTGAAGCGGAATTCGGCGACATACTGGTTCGAAGCAATAAACGCGTAATAGATCGATGCGATTGCGATCGGTTAATACATTTTTGGCAACATTCTAGCACTATGCACGCTGTCAGCCGCGCAGACGCCAGAGCAGTCCAACCCTTGCCCGGTTGTTTCCGTTCAAACTCCAGCGGGCATAATTGAACCTGGAGCACGGGTGAAGTTTACAGCCGCAATTTCCGGCGGTGATTCGCAAGGACTAAGATACGCGTGGTCAATTAGCAAAGGAAAAATTGTCGGTGGGCAAGGTACCAATTCCATCAATATGGTTTATTCGGGTTATCCGCGAATGACGGCAACCGTTATTGTAAGCGGTCTTCCCGCGGAGTGTAAGAACACGGCTTCAGAGATTTATGAATTTATTATCGATCCCGGTCCGATAAAACTGGGAGAAATTGCCGGCTCAGGGTATACGATCGATAAGAGGCTCCTCTCCAACATTGAAAGAGAAACTCGAGAAAATCCGAACGCGCAACTGTACGTCGCATTGCAGTTTGAGGTTGGGACATCCGACAATTTTATGCGGCGTATCCGCACCCGTATCGCGAATCAACTCAAGAAAACAAGGATCGATAAAAACCGAATAACCTTTGTAATGGCGGATAAGGGTGATAAAAGCGTTCGGTTCTGGCTGATCCCTCCAGGCGCCGATAACCCGGCAATATAGACAGTGAGCGTGAAAATAGCGCCGGAAGCGAACTAGTTTTAACTCGAACCTAAGTTGAGTCCTTCGTCGGTTTCTGTTTTTCCTGAAAAAAGAACGAAAAGTAGTCGTACATCGACCAGATCGCGGTGATCACCGCCACCCACAAGGCCCCGCGGCCGACTAGATATCCAAACACCTTCCAGTCATTCGTCGTAAGAGCTAAGTGCGTGAGATTCGAAAAAGCTGTTCGAACTTCTTCAACTTCCCAAAAGCGAAACGCCGGATATTCAAGCCCGAAATTAGATACCGGCGGCGTCCCGGTCGCGGCCGCAACAAGCAATGCGACGATCGCCACGCACTGCGCCCACATTTTGAGCTTCCCAATACTCTGAGCCTGAATAACGATGCCTTCAGACGCCGCGACAGAACGCAAGCCGGTTACGATAAACTCTCTGCCGAGAATAATTACTACCGCCCACGACGGTGCCAGGTGTTTTTCGACCAGCACGATCAACGCGGCTGAAATGAGCAGCTTGTCGGCGATCGGATCCAAAAATTTTCCAAGCGTTGACACCTGATTTCGCCTTCGAGCTAAATGGCCATCAAGGATATCCGTAAACGCGGCGCCGAGAAAAATAATGATTGCCAGTACATACCCGCTCATGCCGAACCAGCGCTCGGCCACCGGCGTCAAAAGCACAACAACAAGAAACGGTACGATCACGATTCTTGCAAGGGTTAAATAATTCGGCAGATTCACGGATATTCTCTGTTTCGATTAACCCTAAGTTTATGCCGTGGCCAGAGAAACTTCAAGACAGCCGCTACCGCCGAAAACTTCGGCAATCAAAAAAGCCGTGACGACCATTTAAGATCATCACAGCTTTTTGATTTGAGACGCATGGCGCGAATCGCTAATTTGAAGAGAAGCAAGCCGCAATCGCAAATTCTAAGGCATAAAGCCGAGGTTCGAACTTGTGAAATTACCAATGTTCGGGAAAACCGTCGGCATGTCCAAATCCGCAAGCCCGTACCAGCGTGCCAGCGTTGCCGCATACTGGTCGACCGAGGTCGTCGGTATCCAACGGCCACGCGGGCTGGTGCCGCCATCCGTATCATCCAGACCACCAAGCTGAAGGTGTGGATACGGCGTTCCATTGACGGCGGTGTTCATGCCATAGAAATTTCCGCCAAGCACCGAACCGCCGATAACGAACATGTTATTTCCCCACGCGTGGTCCGAGCCGACATCCGCGGTGCCTGCACCCGCCGGATTCATCGTTCGGCCGAAGTCAGACAGGGTAAACGTCGTCACGTTGTTCTGAATGCTTTGGGCAGTCAATTCATCGTAGAATGAACGAACAGCCTGGCTATATTGCGTAAACAAATTCGCCTGGCCGTTTATCTGGCCTGTATGCGTATCAAACCCGCCCATTTGAACATAAAAAATCTGCCGGTTTACGTTCAGGTCCAAACGCTTCTTGATAAGCCGGGCTACCTGCCGCAGTTGACGGCCGATGCTAGTAGTCGGGAAAAGTACCGTCGTGTCGCCCGGTGCCTGAAGCGCGCTGTTCGCCTGCATCGCCAGATCGGTGACATGGCTTGCGGCGGCGATAAAGTTGGATTGAAGGTCCTGCGTGCGCAAGGCGTTAAACGCCGTAAGCCGGGCCGGTCCGCCGGTATTGGTAAAGCCGGCTGGATTTAATACATTTGCCAGCGAGGTGTTGGAATCGTTGATAGCCAACGGCAGGGTTGATTGGCCCGAAGTAAACAATTGTGATCCCGCAATTGACGTTATCATCGGGACCAGCCCCGTTGGGTTGCTGCCAAGCGTCATTTTGTCCGAGACTCGCCCGCCCCAACCCGTGAAAGCCTGTGTGTTGGATATGCTCGTCTGATACTGTGCGACCTGATCGGAATGAGAATACAACTGGTACGGTTTTGGGTGTGAAGACTGCGACATCTGAGCTTTAGTCGTCGGCCTGACCAATGTGCCGCAATTCGTTACAATCGCAAACTTTTGCTGTGCCCACAGTTCATGGATGCCATTATTAACGATCGTCGTGCCGTTCTGCGTAAGCGGCCCGAAGTTAGGATGCAGGCCGTATGTAAGCCCGCCC
>JANNGV010000180.1:0-3195 GCA_031404055.1 Chloracidobacterium sp. | reverse complement strand
GCCTCGATCTGCGGCTCGACGACCGGGACGATCACGGCCTGCTCGACCGCCTCGGGCAGCGTCTGGTTGATACAAAAGAGGCTAATACGGCGACTTTCATTTCAGTCGGAAATATCACTCCGAATAAGTCGGGCACAATGGTGGCATATGTCGTTTCGGATAGTTCAAAGCAGCGGGCTTTGGTCGTGCCAAATTATCTTCCCGAATTTGTGTCCGCCAATAATCCCCGCCGGGGATGGTCGGAGCAAAAATTGTTTGTGACACCGGCCGACGGCAGCCGCGACACGCCGTTCGAGATCAAGCTGCCAAAACCCGAAGGCGTAAGCAATTTTCGCCGCATGGTTTGGACATCGGAGGGACAAAGCCTGATCGTAGATCGCGTCGATAAGGACACAAAACGTCGCCAGCTTTTCTACGTTCACAACGTGGGCAGCAAGGCCGAGCAGATAATTCTTGTCACCGAAGAAACCGACGACAAATGGCAGGCGTCCCTGTCCGTGATTTTCGAACCGAACCCGAAAAACCCGGCGCAGCTTTTCTTCGGCTCCGAACGCGACGGCTACAACCATCTCTATCTCGCAACGCTCGAACCGCTGAAGGCAGAAACACGACCGGTAGGGAGTGTGCCCGACAGTATTGCCAGAGTTGCCGAAGGCGGCGAAACTCTGAGCAAGAATGTAAAGATCAAACAGCTGACAGAAGGTGCTTGGCAAGTTGAATGGGCCAAATGGTTGGAGGGCGGTGACAAAATTGTTTACTCCTCGACGCAATTGACCCCATCGGGAAGAGAATTCTTTGTCCTCGACGCAAGGTCGCTGAATTTCACAAGAACACCGGCGCCAGTCGGCGGGATGAAAACAAATCCGCAGCTTTCCGAGCATATGAATCCCAAGCAGATTCTTATTTACAGCTCCTCGCACCTTATTAAACCTGAGGAATTGTTTGCCTCGGAAATATGTCTTGATTGTACGCATACAATCCTTCCCAAAAAACTAACGAACACGACGCCGGAAAGCTTCATGAATTTGAAATGGAATGAAGTAAAGTTCCGTGACATGCCATCTCGCGACGGGAAAGTAATTAAGGCGAGGATTCATCTGCCAGCCGGCCACAACCCGAAACAAAAATATCCGATGGCGATCTTCGTCCACGGTGCGGGTTATCTGCAGAACACGATCAACGGTTGGAACAACTATTACCGCGAGTTTATGTTCAATGATCTGCTCACCCGCAAAGGCTATGTCGTCTTAGACATCGACTATCGCGGCTCGGCGGGTTACGGGCGCGATTGGCGGACGGATGTTTACGATTTTCTTGGGGGCAAGGATTATGACGACCACATCGACAGCATCGATTTCATGGTCAAAAACTATGGTGTGAACCAGTCCAAAATAGGTGTTTACGGCGGCAGTTATGGCGGTTTTATGGCCGCGATGCTTGCGGCCCGTGCCCCGGACAAGATCGCGGCAGCGGCGGCCCTCAGGCCTGTAATGGACTGGAAGAATTATTATGCCGCAAATCCCGGTTACACGGCCCAACGGCTCGGATTTCCCGATAAAAACCCCGAAGCGTACAAACGCAGTTCGCCGATCTCATACGCCGACAAACTCGAACGGCCGCTGCTCATCTTGCACGGAATGTCCGACGATAACGTCCATGTGCAAGATTCGATGCAAATGATGGAAAAGCTGATTAGGCTTGGCAAAACGAAATATTTCGAAGCGATGCTGTATCCATCGGAAAATCATGCTTTCGTCCGGCCTGAAAGCTGGACAGACGAATACGAGCGCATTTTCGCTTTCTTCGAAAAATACCTAAAATAACGGACAATTGACAGCGGAAAATGGATAATGGAAAAAGGATTTTCCGTTGTCCATTTTCAATTTTCCATTTTTATGAGAATACTCGTCACCGGCGGTGCCGGATTCATCGGCTCGCATCTCTGCGAAAGGCTCCTTGCTGAAGAGCATGAGGTTGTCTGCCTCGACAATTTCTTCACCGGCAGCAAGACGAATATTGTTCACCTATTGGACAACAAAGCCTTCGAGCTTATCCGTCATGATGTTACGGAACCTATACTTTTAGAGGTCGATCAGATATACAATTTGGCCTGTCCCGCCTCGCCCGTACATTACCAATATAATCCCGTAAAGACCGTGAAAACGAGCGTTATGGGCACGATCAACATGCTCGGAATGGCGAAGCGTGTCAAAGCCCGTATTCTTCAGGCATCGACGTCTGAAGTTTACGGCGATCCGCTCGTTCATCCGCAAACCGAGGATTATTTTGGCAACGTAAACCCGATCGGCCTCAGAAGCTGTTACGATGAAGGCAAGCGTGTCGCCGAAACACTGATGATGGATTATCACAGGCAGAACGGCGTCGATACGCGTATCGTTCGTATATTCAATACTTACGGCGAACGGATGATGGAAAATGACGGGCGTGTCGTGTCCAATTTCATTGTTCAGGCGCTACGCGGTGAGGAACTAACGATTTACGGTGACGGCAGCCAGACGCGTTCGTTCTGTTACGTCAGCGATCTTGTCGATGGTTTGATCCGGCTGATGAATGCCGAGGCAGAAGATATTCATATGCCGGTCAATATCGGGAATCCCGGCGAATTTACGATGAACGAACTGGCAGCCGAGATCGGCAAAACGATCGGTACGGAGATTCGGGTAAAGCACATGCAGCTGCCGGCAGATGACCCGAAACAGCGGCAGCCAAATATAGAAAGAGCGAAAGCCTTACTAGGTTGGTCACCTAAGGTTCCGCTTGGTGAGGGTTTGAAGAAAACCGTTGCATATTTTTCGGAGCTGTCGAAAGCATCGAATGTTTAACGGGTCACACTCGCTTCACTCGTTCACCGTCGGCTTTAGTAATAGTCGCCGTTGGCGACCAAGATAATATGAAAATTCTAATCACAGGCGGAGCAGGCTTCGTGGGAAGCCATTTAGCTGACAAATTGATCGGGCAGGGCCATGACATAACGGTCATCGACGATCTCTCGACGGGACAGTATTCAAACGTGGCTCACCTCGAAGGTACAGACCGTTTTCGTCTTATCATCGACACCGTGCTGAACGAAAAGCTGATGGAAGAGCTGATTCGCGAAACCGACCACGTGTACCATATGGCTAGCGCTGTCGGCGTAAAACTGATCATGGACCATCCTGTAAAGACGATTGAAAC
>JANNGV010000179.1:0-5350 GCA_031404055.1 Chloracidobacterium sp. | reverse complement strand
TTCGACCCGCGCGTGAAAGCGTTGATCATTCACGGCGTGTTTTTTGACTTTTGGGAAATGCAAGCTACGACAAAACCAATGCTCGCCTATCTTGGCAAATGGAAATCGCCTCGAGCCGTCGAATGGGTACTAA
This sequence comes from Chloracidobacterium sp., assembly GCA_031404055.1. GTDB lineage: Bacteria > Acidobacteriota > Blastocatellia > Pyrinomonadales > Pyrinomonadaceae > OLB17. Next base: position 5,217 of record JANNGV010000179.1, on the reverse strand, counting down.
AATTAGCGGCGTATTTCAACCCCGAACTGCGCTGGGCAGTCGCTACCGGAATGTGGGTGCTGGGTGTCCGGAATCCATCGGAACTATTGCGCGAAATGCGTCGCTATTTGTTGAAAGACACAGCCGGTCTGATCCGGCAGCCGGACTCTCATTCTGCATGGAGAGAAAGATCACTTTGTCCCTCGCGAGCGGCGCCGCGAAATATGCCTTTTTGGTCGGTCTTCATCTCACCGTCGTATGACTCGAATTGCACGCCACGTAGGAGAAGCTCATCAACCGCCGCATCGATATCATCAACCATAAAATTAATGATCGTAAAAGTTGCCGGGGCATGGTCGTCCTTCGGATAGATGAAGGCGTCAAGACCGTCGATTTGCAACCTCAGACCTTCCTCCTCGTCGCTAACATCCAACCCGAGTTTCGAGGCATAAAACTCCTTTGCTTTTTCAATGTCGTTCACCGAAAAACTGCTGGCTGCTTTAGCAAAGATTGCTTCGTTCTCTGTCTTCGTTCCTACTGCTTCTTGTGTCATTTTGCTCTCCTGTGATTAAAAACCACCTGTATCATCCGCCGAAGGTCCGTAGATCGAAGGCACGAGAATGTCTTTGAGCCGCATAAAAACCGTCAACTGCCCGCGATGATGGACGAGATGATTGACCATCGAACTGATCTGATCTTTTTTTGGTGCGGTTAATACTATTTGCCCGTTATTTTTCAGGTTAAATGGTTCGTCTAAAGTTTCATCCGACACATTTTGTAAGGCGTTTTTCGCTCCTGCTAAATTTTCGTCGAAATGCTTGACCAGTTCAGCCGTATTCTTCGCTTGAAAATGTTCAACTGTCGCAAAATCAACTTCGGATTCTTCGATCATCACTTGAATCCATTTCGGCATCTCCGCCACGAGCAAAGATAATTCGCCGAGTTTCATTGATCTCTCGTGCGGTTTCCAGTCAAACAGATTTTCGGGAATCAGTTCTAAACACTTTCGCGTCGCCGTCGCTTCGGCTTCCAATTCCTTTAGAACCTCTGCCCCATATATTGATTTGTTTTCCATAAAATTCTCCCTTGTTTAATTGATGCTTGAGATAACAATGACGAGTGCAATCAAACTGACGAATGCAAGTCCCGCCCGTGCAACGTGCGAATACTCCCAACGGTTACGCAACTGCGTCCAATCCGGTGGGCTGGTTTCTTCCTTATTCGTCCCGAAAGAAAAAAAGCCGGAGCCGACACCGCTTAGTTTTTCGCCCTCAACCCAGAACTTATTGACCGGATGCGTAACGAGCCAATACACTGCTTGCATACCGATAAGTCCGAGTAATGCCACAAGCGTCAACCAGAACTCCGCACTTCCAAACGGCGTAAGGAAAAACAAGATAATCGTTAAAATTATGCCGACAGGCTCACTGATGCCGCCAACGGTAAATCCCGGATAATAAATGGGCTGCATAGCGTAATACGCTTCCTTGTCGAGTCGCATCTTTCCGGGCAACTCAAGAGCGTGTGCCAGAGAAAGAGCCATTGCCACAGCAACTAGCATTACGGTGATAATCTGCAAAACGCTAAACATTATTCGCACCTCCTGAATTTTCTTCCGGCATTCCATTTGCCGATAAATAAATCCAGAAATTGATGTTCGGCACTCGGTGTCGGGGATAATTGATTTTTCATTTCGACTGCTTTTTGTGACATTTTCAAATTCCTTTTAATTTCGGTAGATGCTTTACCAAAGCGTCTTGCCATCGCCGCATTTGTTGAGCGATAGCCGCCGTTTGCCGTTTTATTTATCCACCTTTTCTGCTGACAGGCATTGAACCGTGCTGATGCGTAATCATCCATTTGCCATCTGATTTTTGCAGGCAGAAAGTCGTCCGCACCCAGTCTGGGTTGGTTTTCTTGCCGCACTCGATCAAACAGTGAGCAAAGGCAACCGTTTCGCCCGCCGTAATGCCCAATTCGTGAATCTCGAACAGTGCTTCGCCCACATCATCCGTCGGTCGCCACTCGTCCCAGCTTTTTCTATATGTCTCAGCTCCCTTGTATTGCAACGGTGCTAAGACATCGAAGATCAGAAGGTCGGATGCGTGGTTAGACAAAACCGCGTCGTCGTCGCCTTCGCGGGTTGCCTTTGCCCAATCATCTAGTTGTTGCCGAATTTGGGCTTCATTAGTTACTTTGCTAGTTTCAGTTTTCATAATTTCTCCACTATTTTTTGCCTAGTTGATAGGTCAGCAGCACGACACCGCTCTTAAACGGTTCGCTTTTGACGAGTTTTAAATTGACCTTGTCCTTAAATAAGGGGATGCCTTTTTCCTGTATTATCGGGTGAACTAAAAATTGATATTCGTCAACAAGTTCGTGCTTTGTCAGTTCCTGAATGATGCTGGCACTGCCGTAAATGACGATGATATTCAGAATCTCGCCTTTGTCGTCATATTTCTTGCCCTTAAACTCGCCTTTCCAAATTATCTTGCTGCCCTTTTTCCAATCGGTTTCAACGTCGGTGCCGAACATATATTCCTTAATCGCATTGGGCGTAATAAGTGCTTCCCAAACTTTATCTCTTGTCGCCGCAATCGAAGCTGCGGCTTTCGCTGTTAAATTCTTGTTCATAACTATTTCCTCCTAATTTCAATCGAATGTTTTCAGCAAGCGTCTTGCCATCGCCGCATCCGCTGAGCATTAGCCGCCAATAATAATTCCGCCTAAGTTGCCTGCGTTTCGAGCAAAATTTTCGTTAATTCTTCGGGACGCGAAAACATCGGATAATGTCCGGTCGGCAGTTCGATAAAACTCAGATTCGGATCGTCCATTTCGCTAAAAAGCGGATTGCCGCTGTCAATCATTTCTTTGGCTTGGGCGGCGGTGAAGGTCGTTAAAATAACGACTTTCGACAATTTTCGACGTGCTTTATTTTTCAAACTCAGTTTCTGACGCGAAGCATTAAACGGCTGTGGTGTAGCGAGTTTTTCGATGTGCTTTTTATCTTCGGCGGTTAAATCTTTCAAATTATCGCCTTGATCCAATTCCTTCCACGAAGGTAGCGGCAACTTCCAGCCGTCGCCCTTTTCCGCCACACTTTTTTCATACGCCGCAAGTTCTTCCGGCTCGTTAAATTCAATCTGTGCGGTGTCGTCAGGCAAAGGTGCGGAATCAACGTAAATCAATTTCGCAAGGCGTTCGGGAATTTTATCCGCGACCTGCGTGATGACGACTCCGGCGTAACTGTGTCCGACCAGATAAACGTCGTCGAGTTCTTCATATTTAATAAGATTGACGACATCGGCAACGTGCGTGTCGAGATCGGTTTCTGCGTTGCCGAGATGAACACGCTCACCCAAACCCGTCAAAGTTACGGGATAAACCGTATGCCCTTTCTCGCGTAAAACGTCGGTTACATTTTTCCAAGCCCAACCGCCGAGCCAATAACCCGGAACTAAAATAAAATTTGCCATAAATACTCCATTAAACGTAATTTTCTATTCGGATTTGGAAGCCGTTAAATCACATAACGACTGCCAATTTTCGCCGTCGGTTTTTCGCCAATCCCAGTGCGTTTTTATCGTTTTGCCGTCGTCGCTAAACTCGAATGTGGCACGTTGTAATTCTCCGCTATACGTCCAATCATTTTCGCGGACAGTTACTTGATAGGTCGGAGCGTTGCCTCCATTGTCGAAGAACCGCGAGGAGTATGTCTGACTTTCAGCGTTGTAGCCGATGACCTCCATCCCGTTAAATTCCGATTCACCGACTCGCCCATTCCAACGATTCACGAGAAAAAATCCGCCCGACAGCCATTCGCCGGTTTGCACAAATTTCATTTCGACGGATGAAATCTGCAAATTCTCATTCGAACTTCCTTCGGCATAAGATTTTCCATCCACGTTCCATTTGCCGACAAATACATCCAGACGCTTGTGTTCGGCACTAGGTGTCGGTGCCTTTGGCAATTGGGTTTTCGTTTCGACTGCTTTTTGTGACATTTTTATCTCCTATTTATGAGAATTGGCTGCCAGGCAGAAGTTCAAGTCCTTTACCTGACAGCCGGTCATGTTAAATCTGCCCGATTATGCGGCGGCTGAGCTTTCTTTATTTGTTTCAGCTTGCGTCTTGTTAACGAAAGTACGTAATTTGGCGATCTTGCCATCGCTAAATGTGTACATATCGCAATACGCATACGGAACGGTTTCGCCTTCTTTGTTCTTCATTGTCATGTCACCATTGGCCACTACGAATTCACCCTCGGCGATCACCTTATCGACCGTAAAATTGGGCGGTTCCGAGCCTTGTGAAGCTGCCATGAATTCACGAATGGCTTCCCGGCCCTTCATCGTAGATGGAGTCTCGGCAAGCAGTGTCCATTCGACATCCTCTGTGCACAGCAATAAAAACTCTCCGCTCTTGCCATCGGCAAGCAACGCATTTGCTTTTTCAACGATTTCTTTATTTGTCTCTGACATATTATTTCTCCTAATTTGATTTCCTGTTGCTTGATTCGACGGTCACACCCTTGCCATGGTTGGGGAACCGTCGTTCCTGCCCAGCCAATTATTTCCACGATTCAAGATTTTAGCCAACAAATTTGAGTCCGCACATAACTTAGGCTCATGCTGGCGGCATTTCTACCCTCGCCGACCTCTATACCAAAAGCCCCCGCCGCCGAACAGGAGTACCAAAACGATTATTACGATAATTAGTGTTGTTGTATCCATTGCCTTTTTTCTCCTTTCCTTTAGTTGTAATTCAATATGAGCCGTCCCGATCCCAGCGCGCGGGTTATCACTTCGCCTTGTAGCCAGCCGTTACCTCGCCCTTATGCGCATCCGCAAGCAGAACCTCCACCGTCTCGGCCGCATCCTTCTTGTTCGTGCCGATCACACCGCTCGGCGGCGTGCCCATACGCTCGGGCGATGAAGTGATAGGCGCGATCGGCGTCTCCGGTTCGCCTCCGGGGCCAAGTGGACCCGGCGGACTGACCGATCAGCGGTGCGCGCAGGCCGGCATCGACCAGATTGCCGGTAGCCTCAAATAGGAAGCCCTGCCCTTAATCGCAATCCATCAATGCCGCGCCGCCAAGCTGCCGGAGCTGAAGCCGCACCTGCGTCGAACTGCAACCACACTAGAGGCGATCAGCCCACGCTCACCGGCGCGACATTCGCCGCGAGCCAGCGCGCGATGCCCGCAACGCGCGCATCGGCGTGCGGTTGCCCCATGATC
>JANNGV010000178.1:0-7707 GCA_031404055.1 Chloracidobacterium sp. | reverse complement strand
TATTTTCCGAGCGATCAGGCATCGAACCTTTTGCTCTTCTTATTTCATTCCGTGTTTTCGATGTTCGATAGGTTTTGCGAAGAACGCTGACAATACAATCGGGGGATTTTAATGAAAAAATTTGTTTTTGGGCTATTTTACACAGTCTTATTCTTTCTTGCGGCCGTTGTTCAGGGGCAGAACAGATTCGACGGCTATTCGCTCAACGTTGATGCTGACAGCACTGGCAATAACGGTGCCTGTCCCGTCCGCTTTTTGCCGCAGGAGCGTGAACAGAATGCCATCGAGGTATATCTGGCCGGCACCAACCTGCAAACGCCCGCCACCGGTCTGACCGGCTGCGACCTCAGCCGCTCCACCGGCAACAAGATCTCGGCCAGCCCCGAAAATCAAAAATGGTGCTTTCAGGGCCCCGAAGAGCTTTATGAGATCAAATTGAGCAATGGTAATTCGTATCTCTGGCCAATGGTCGGCAGGGAAACGGGTTTCTATAATATCAAGGATTTTCGTCCCGTCCGGAGTGTTGCCGGGCCGACGCCGAAGTACCTTTACAGCGAGCCGGCCGATTATACCAAGGCAATTCGCAACGCGATGATGATAATGGCCAGCCGCCAGGGCGGAACGCTTTACTTTCCCGATGGCGATTACATCGTCGGCACCACGGACGGCAACACGCGCGATCCCGGTTACCAGGCGATCACCGTTCCATCCGGCGTAACCATAGCCGGGGCAAGCGGTAACTACTCTATCCCGACGACAAATCTGCCATCTCAAAAAGGCGCGGCCCGCATTCGTCTGCGAAACAATAAACAGACGATCTTTCGCATTGGCGGATGCACGAACGCCGTGACGGTACGAAACATCGAGCTGCTCGGAAATTCGGCGTTGTTCGGAGAAGCACGGCGTGATGCCACCGGCACTTACGGAATCGAGGGCTTGGGAAAATGGGCGATCAATCCTGCCACCAAAGTACATTCGCCGAACCAAAGCCAATTCTTCAGATTCGAAAACGTGGTCTTTCAGAATCTTGATGTCGGCATCTTCGTACATAACGCCAACCAGGCGAACTGCAACGCGGCGGAGCAGCAATGCAACAGTTGGCAGTTCGATAACATACGCGTCGATCACGGGTTCTTTGTTAATAACAAAACCGGGATCGTCCTTGATACATTCAATTCCGACTGGACGATCGCCAATTCGCAGTTCAACTTTATCGTGGCGAATGCACCCGGCATCGGCATTCACCTGAAACGCGGGGCGGGCGTTCTGATTGAAAATTCATTTGGCGGTGGTTACGATTACAATACTCTTATTGGCGGCACATTCCTTTATATCGATTCCATAGGTACCGTGACGATGATCGGCACATCGGCCGAGAAAAGCCAGCGAAGTATTTATATCGCTCCATACGGCTCAACATCTTCGCAGATGTTAACCGTGATCGGCAGCGTTTTTGGCGACAAGGTCGAGCTGACGGGCCGGACAAACTATGTTTCGACCGGAAACCACTATTTTGCCCGAACGATAAGCGCCGGGCCGCAGGTCGTCATAAACTCGATCGGCGACCGCTTTTGCTACGACCCGCTGATCCTTCCCGGACAATGCGTCGAACCGGGCACAAACCGGGCCGTCAATAAACCGGGATTCGATCAAGGCAGGACGATGTTCAGGACCGGGCGTTTGCCTGAAGGGCAGGGCGATGTGCGGATAGATCGCCAGCCAAATTTCTTCGGCTACGATGTCGAGCTCGGCGGCGGGCTGCTCCAGCACGATTCGAATATCACCTTCCGCGACATCACCGCTTTCGCCGCACCAGCCGAAACCGGCTCGCGCGTAAAGGACGGCGCGATCGTCTACTGCAAGGACTGTAAAAAAGCACCCACAGGGTTATGCTCACAAGGCCAGCCCGGAGTTGACGGCGCATTTGCCAAGCGAATAAATAACCAGTGGAGGTGCGATTAAGGCGTGTCGTCGCCGATCACCTTTTCCAAACGGCTTTCGGAATCGGGCAATATCTCCTGGGGAGTTTCGGGGTAGATCAGCCGTATGATCGCCGCTGAAAGGTATAGGCGAAAGTGAAACCCGAGCAATATCAAATAGCCGGCCAAAAGTATTCCCACCGCAGCGAGAAGTGCGTCAAACCAACCGCGAACATAGGTGGCATATCCATCCGTAACCGCCAGTAACTTTGGCGTCACCCAGCCCTCAGCCGCACCGAAGTAACGTTTGAATTTTCTCTCGAAGTTTTGAGTTCGGGTTAATTTCGGCGCCGGCGTTGGCTTCGGCGCCCAACCCGGCCCGCTATTGACAGTGCGGGTTGACGGCTCCCATCCATAAGTTCCTCGCGGCAGCTGATAATCGGGATATGTTCCTTTAACGTCGGCATATGTGACCATCCGCGAACCGGCAAACAGGCCTCTTTGGTAAAAGACTCCCCATGGGCCATTGCGTTCTGAAAGGCGCTGATGGGCCACTGCGGCAGAGTACAATGCATCCCGGGCCGTCTTCGTTTGCGGGAAGCGGTCAGCGATCTCCAGATAGATCGGGATAGAGCGGGCCCACGGGTCATGTGCCTGCAGATGTTCGAAAATTATCCGAGTTTCGTTTAGAAGCCGCTCGTGATCGCTAAATGGGAGTTGACTCAGCGAACCTCCACGAATTCCGTTCCACGCCGCCGGGTTGTAGAATGCCAGGTCGTCTGATTCGAAGAGGCGGCTCGCAAGCTGATACATCGTCTCCGCTTTATTCTCGTCGCTCTCGGCGTTCTCGACAGCATTTTCGTAGTATTCGAGAATGTCGATGGTTTTCAGGTCCTGTATCACCCAACTGGTTTTTATATACACGTTCTTTCGGTCCTCATAGTAATCAGGTTCCTTCGCGAAGTACCACGTTGCGTTCCTGTCATACTGGAGATAACTGTCCGTTCCTTTCTCGGTTCCCACTCGCCTCAGTGTTTCTCTAGCCTCATTCCAACGTTTGTCGCGCATGTAGCGAACACCCAACGCGTAGAGCAGTTGGTTGTACTGCGAGATGTTTTTGCTGCTGTCTATAAACTTAGCCAGGCGATCGGTCGGCAAAAGAACGTCGATGAAATAGGCCACGTCTTGTTCGTATTTGAGTTCAATGTATAACTCAAGTGCGGTTTCCAGATCGTCCTGATCCTCAGCCGTCATTGCGAGAAGGCGCCGGGCGCCTTCCGTCAGCTTGGCTTTCGGAAATTCGGCAATGAGCTGCTTGAATGTGGCGCGGGCCGATCTCAGCTGCTTCAGCCGATGCTCCGAGCTGCCCCTGACCCACAGCCCTTCCATTCGCATTTCGCCTTGAATCCCCATATTCAAAGCTTTATCCGAAAGTCTTAACGCCTCCGCAAAATTCTGTAATTCCAACTGCGCCTCCGCAGTACGCAGAACAAAATCTCCGCTGACTGAGGATTTCGGGTAGCGTTTCATCATAGCCGTGGCAAAACGCGCCACCCGTTCGAGTTCGTGATTTCCAATTTCGGTTTCATCAGCGACCCGCTTTTTCTCGTCTTGTTCTTGCTGCCATTTATCATCCCCATAACAGCACCACGTATTCATAGTTTGATACGAATGATCAATTGCTACGTTATAGATGCGGTGATAGGCGTAGGCTTGCGACGCGTTTGGATCATCGGCGATCAATTCCTCAACCTTATAAAGCGTTTCATCGTCGTATTCGTGACCAATAATTTGAAGCGATTTTTTCGCTTCCAGACGGGCACCCAGATCAGTGCTACCCAGCAATCTGTAGTATTCGGCGAGAGCGAGCGCCGTTTCTTCGCCATTTAGGTACAGATTCGCAATCCACCCGCGGGCGTCGTTGACATACCTGCCGTGGGGATATTTTTTTATTTGTTGTCGGAAGGCTTTGATCGCCATATGCCACGATTCGTCCTGACACTTTTCCTTCGGCTCGATGGCTACTTTATCGGTTTGGCGATAATTCGCTTCTTCTCGGTCGGTTGGTTTTTCGATGTAGCAGCCCTTCGCGGCCGAACTGTAGCTTTGCCGCATCGTTAAACGGGCGATCATAAAAAGAACGGCCTCATGTTTCTCACTCGCCGGAAAATCGACCCCGTGTTTCTGGAATGCTTCTAACGCCCTCTCGGTATTGTCCTTCACTCGGGTGAGTTGGGCGTCCATTAGATAGGCCCAATTGTCACTAAGATTAGCGTCAGGGATGGCTTTCTTTAATACCTCGTCGAACTCTTCTCCGGTCAACACGCTATTAGTAACCTCAGCACGGGCTTCGAGATAGGCTTTAACAGCCTTCCTTGACGATCCCTGCTGCAACGCTGTCAAGGCATCGAGCATGTCATTTGCCGAATTGCGATACTCATAGGAATTCTGACTGCTGCCTACGCCATATTCAGGCGTCGGGAGCGAGGTCATATCGAGATACTTCCTCAACAGTGTACCGGCATCGCTCAGGTCGCCCTTTTCAATGGCAGATTCCGCCTGTAACCACACCTCATCCCATTTAGTCCTCTGATCAGAGTCAGCCGTTTGAGGCGCCCCATCCACGGTGTCGGAATCGTTCAGATCGTAATCGAACTGTTCGACCTGACGGGTAGAAAGCTCCTTTTCCTTTTTCGGATCGACCACGATAGGAAGCGGCGGCAGGCGATAGAAACCGCGGCCCGTTCTTTCATAGTTGAAACGGACCGAATGATCGTCGAACGAACTCCAGGCACACGCCAATCCCGTCATCGATGCGGCTAGGGTTAAGATAGTGCCGTAAAACAGTCTTTTGCGATCAGCTTTTTTCGATAGGAGTTTTCGGAGTTGTGAGGGTTTCATTTTATTTTCCCCGGTTTTGAATTTTTGATCTCGTAAGATTTTTGCTCGACGCGTCCGTCGTTGATGCGGATCGTGACGGACGCGGGTATGGATGCCGGCAGTGGCTTCGTGATGCTTAGTGTTGTCCATGCGGACGCTCCCGGTGCCCAGACGCCAGCATTCAGGCGAACGATGTTTGCCCGTCTGCTGCTGCACGGCATTGGGTCTTTTGTGAGGAGACGACACAGTGGTTCGTAGTTGTCGAAACCCGACATGCCATAGACGCCGCCGACACTGCCCGCTGGGATTTCCAGGTCAACTTTCAGAGCGGCTAAGCCCGCATCGCCGTTGTTCTCCGCCACTATTCGCAACTGTTGATCAGAGGTCGTTTCGAGCTTTATAGTCGTCGAAGCCTGCGTTTCACGATCAGCCAGTGCAGACGTGATTTCCTCTAAGCTGAGTGTCGTTTTGTCTTCCGACATCGGGATGCGAAACACGCAGATACCGAGCAGCGATTCGCCTGCATTCTCGCGGACAGCCCGTGCCGAAGCCCGCAATGAGGCGGCGGTCGGCATGTCGAAAACGAGCGTTTCACCCGCGTGGATGACCAGTCCGTCGAGCACTAAGTCGCTCTTTGCACGGTATTCGTGGCGGATCTGGCTCGTCCGAGCATCACCCTTAAAGGTTTGGGTTGCCGCAAGCTCAAGGTCTTTGTTCATCGATACGGCCGAAGGATCGAGGTCGCCGCGTAACTCGATCAAGTCGCCGTTTTTATCGTAAAGAATTGCGTAGCTGTAGGCGGACAGACCGGCGTAGAACGGTTTGTCGAGCTTCCTGATCTTTGCCATTGTCCGCTCGACTTCTCTAGGCGAAGAAATCGGAATGCGCTCGGCTAGACGCGTCGGGACGTTGGCCCCATAACACTGTGGTATCCAGAAATCGACGGCTTCCAGAACAGGGTAAATATCGTTCGAATCGGCCCACGTTGGCAGGCCCGTCACGGACAGGGCCGCATCGGGCGGCAGCAATTCACGGACTCGCCGCAGCAGTTCGGCGTAACGTGGCAGGAGGCGCGTAGGAACGTCGAGATCAAGTTGAATTCCCTTGACCCCGACGTTTTCGTTGCTGGCGCGTGAGACGTCGGAGCGGTAGGTATCGACCACTACCCCAGCAAGCTTGCCGGTATCGATTCGCTCCAGTTCACGCAGGAGTTTTCGGGTGCCGTTGTAGACCAGATGCAGCTCAGGTGCCGAAGGCAGGGCGCCCGAAACCGCTCGAATCCTTTTAGCTTCGCCATCGGCCAGATCCAATTGCCCGACTCTGAGGAAGAGTGCTTTTGCATTGGTTGCCGAAAAAGCCTTTTGCAGCTCATCATTGGTCGGTGCCTGCGTCCGCCACGACCAGAACGCAATTGCAACCTCGTTTACTGCCAACACTCGCGGCTTGCTGAAATAGTGCGTATGCACGAATAACACGACAACAACGACTGCCACCATCAAAAAAACTATGCGCCTGACGCGAGAGATATTCATTGCTGCTCCTAAAGGTTCTCTTTTCCGTTGTGTTCATCTGCAGAACGCGGATTAATTCTCTATTTTTAGATCGAGCTAGGGAACGACAACGCCATCAGGATCAAGACGTGTGTTTCATCAACTGTCGACTGTGGGAATCCACGAATTTGGGCGCAAGAACAAGGACGAAGCCAAAATCCTACTTTTGAGTGCTCTCGATACAAATCTTCTCCGAAAAATCACTCGCAGTGACATTTTGCTCCCGTTATTTGTTAAATACTTGCAAGTGTCCGATAATCAAGAGTTTTGGACATCTACTAGACTTTATATCGGTTTGCTCCCCAATTTAACGAGCTAATATATTTAAGGTTGCCTCTGAGGATTGGCAGAAAAAATATAAAAACAATATGAACAGTTACGTAATTTATTTAGCGCCCGCTTTAGGGATTTTAGGATTGGTGGTCATGGCTTTTAAGTCGGCTTGGGTTAGCAAGCAGGATGCCGGGGACCCGAAAATGCAGGAACTTGCAGGGTATATCGCCGATGGGGCGATGGCGTTTTTGAAGGCGGAATGGAAGGTGCTTAGCATATTCGTTTTGTTTACCGCAGTATTATTGGCCTATTCCGGAACGATCCATGAGGTAAATGGAAGGGAGATTCACTCAAGCTGGGTGATCTCGATCGCGTTTATCATTGGAGCAGTGTTTTCTGCCACGGCGGGATATATCGGGATGCGCGTCGCGACCAAGGCGAACGTTCGTACAACACAGGCGGCCCGTACAAGCTTAAAGCAGGCACTGAAAGTGTCTTTTACCGGCGGCACCGTAATGGGACTGGGCGTTGCAGGTTTAGCGGTTTTGGGTTTAGGAGGCTTGTTCATTGTATTCCTCGCCCTGTTTGCGGGATTGGGAGCAAATCAGGTAAGAACAGCGATCGAAGTATTGACGGGTTTCTCTTTGGGAGCTGAGTCGATCGCATTATTTGCACGTGTCGGCGGCGGTATATATACGAAAGCGGCCGACGTGGGAGCCGATCTTGTCGGCAAAGTGGAAGCGGGAATTCCTGAGGACGACGTTCGTAACCCGGCCACTATTGCCGATAACGTCGGCGATAATGTCGGGGACGTCGCCGGTATGGGTGCCGACCTTTTCGGTTCATACGTGGCGACTATCTTGGCAACGATGGTATTGGGCCAGGAAATCAGGGTCAATGACGCTTTTGGCGGCATGTCTGCCATTCTTTTGCCGATGGTGATTTGCGGTCTTGGAATTATTTTCTCTATCGTTGGATTCTTGTTCGTAACAATTAAGGATGACAAATCAAGCGTTCAAAAGGCATTGAATATCGGGAACTGGGCCTCGATGTTACTGACAGTCGTCGCTTCTTACTTTGTTGTA
>JANNGV010000177.1:0-1894 GCA_031404055.1 Chloracidobacterium sp. | reverse complement strand
GTTGTCTTCCGCAGCCTAAAAGAACACCACCTGCGAAGAATTCTCGACATTGAGCTTTCATCGGTTCAGGACCGTATTACCGAATCAGCCGGAACCAAATTTGTTTTTGAATGTTCGATCGAAGCTAAGGAATTTTTGCTTAGGGAGGGCATTGACCTGAAATACGGTGCCCGGCATCTGAAGCGGTCGATCGAAAGATTTCTTGTTTACCCGCTGTCAAATCTGGTCGCTACGCAGCAGGTTGAGACCGGCGATTTCGTAATCGTCGATTTTGATAACGAAAAACAGATACTTGTGTTCACGAAGCAGTCTGGCAAGATGATAGTTAGTGATTCGGCGGACGAAAGCCAGGATGAAACGCCCCTATTAAAATCGGATGCCGTTGGCATTCCGCTGCCGCAAACTCAGGCCGCATCCGGCATGAGCAAATCAAAGGGCGAAAACAACGACGTTTAGTTCAGTGTTTAATTCACAAACCTTCTGGGGACGAATAATTTTCGTCCTCCTTTTTTATTTTGCCCAGTTCATCGATCGCGCGACTGCCTCGTGCCATCTTGCCTGCAAGGAAACTGCATCGGCCGTCGATATTTGCGGTTCGAAACGTCTATCCTCTTCCCAATGCACCGCCAAATCTTCCTTAGATTTCCAAAACCCAACAGCCAAACCCGCTAAGTAGGCCGCACCGAGAGCGGTTGTCTCGGCCGTTTTCGACCGGACGACCGGTATCTGAAGGATGTTTGCCTGAATTTGCATAAGCAAATTGTTCGCCGTCGCTCCGCCGTCCACCCGAAGGTCGCTCAGTTTTGCGCCGGAATCGGCTTGCATAGCTTCGAGCAGATCCGCTGTTTGAAAGGCAATCGACTCGACGGCGGCCCTTGCAATATGGGCCTTCCCGGTACCTCGCGTGAGCCCGACTATCAGTCCGCGGGCTTCCTGATTCCAATGAGGCGTACCCAATCCGGCAAATGCCGGTACGAAATAAACATCGCCATTGTCCGCGACCGACGTCGCGAGAGTTTCGACATCAGCGGACTTTTCAATAATCCCCAGCGAATCGCGAAGCCACTGGATCACCGCGCCCCCGATAAATACGCTACCTTCAAGAGCATATTCCACCTTTTTGCCTATCTGCCATCCGACGGTCGTGAGCAGTCTGTTCTTCGATTCAATCGGCTTTTCACCTATATTTTGCAGCATAAAACAGCCCGTGCCATAGGTATTTTTGGTCGAACCTACGTCAAAACAAAGCTGGCCAAACAACGCCGCCTGCTGATCGCCCGCGATACCGGCGATCCTTACTCCCTTAAGTTCGCCGGGCGTTTCGATCTCGCCGTAAACTTCGGAAGATGATCGAACGACCGGCAAAATTGCCATCGGTATGTCGAAAATCTCAAGCAGTTCGTTGTCCCAGTCCAGTGAGTTGATGTTGAATAGCATAGTTCTCGATGCGTTCGACACGTCAGTTACGTGCAGATCGGCATTCGTTAATTTCCAGATCAACCAGCTATCGACCGTGCCAAACGCTAGTTCGCCTGATTCAGCTCGTTCCCGGGCACCTTCGACGTTGTCAAGTATCCATTTGATCTTGCTTGCGCTGAAATATGCATCTACTTCGAGGCCTGTCTTTTCGCGGATAAGTTGTCCGCACGACGTACGAATTTCATTGCAAAACCCGGATGTCCGGCGATCCTGCCAAACAATCGCGTTATAGATCGGCCGACCGGTTATGCGATCCCAGACTACTGTCGTTTCACGCTGATTCGTGATTCCGACCGCCACAATGTCTTTGGCCGTAATTCCGGCATTTCTAATAGATTCAAAAGCCGTCGCCGTCTGGGAAAGCCAAATCTCTTCCGGGTCGTGTTCGACCCAACCGCTTTGAGGATAGAATTGT
>JANNGV010000176.1:0-11038 GCA_031404055.1 Chloracidobacterium sp. | reverse complement strand
ACTCTGAACCCTGGACTCTATCGACCGCTTTTTCGTCAAACGCATTCAAGGCCTCGTCAATGTCGCCCAGTTCTTCTTCGTCGACAGCGAAAAAATCTTCATCCCGGACAAGGTGCAGCACTACCTCGGCCATACCGCTTGGTTTGCGGTGCTTAGATCCCTGAAAGACAACGTCCTTCATCTCGCCGCCGCGCAGCGATTTTGCGCGCTGTTCGCCTAAAACCCATGAGATACAGTCAGATACGTTAGACTTGCCGCAGCCGTTGGGGCCGACAACAGCCGTTATCCCGTTTCCGGTGAAAACGATCTCGGTATAGTCTGCAAATGATTTGAAGCCGGTTATTTCCAGGCGCTGGAGCTTAAACATTCTATAGTGCTTCGGAGAGAAAGGAACACTACATTTTGGGGTAAAAGGGGTGGTTTAGTCAACTCTTAAAGTTTGGAGTTTAGAGTTCAATCCAGCTTGCCTTTCCCGCGACGGAAAATAGCAAGCTGACGCTTGAACGCTAAACCATTTCTTTGCCTACGTTTCGGAGGCCCTGCTGTTCAGCCCTTTCGTTATCGAGCTCGGTAAGCACGTCGAGAAGGAAATTGGTGTTGCTGGTGATGGTGATTACGACCGGAAATTCGTGGTCGGAGGTGGTAAATTCAAACGTCCCGCTGCTAATTTCGATGATCTCGCGGAAGCCGGCGACGCCATTATGGCCATTGCATTCGGCATCGACGATCTTGCCCTCGTTAAAAACGACGTTGGCGAGGTGAAGGTCCGACTTTATCAGCAACAAGCCGGTCATTTTGCCGCTTTCGATAACCTGAACCGCATCGAAAATGCTGACAAACGCCAGATTTCCGGCAAAAGTCACGTCGGTTCGAACCTTTTGCGGTGACTTATCGCGGTTAACGGCGAATTCGGGACGGCGGGCTCGTCGAATTGCTTCGAGGCCGGGAGCCACAGAAATGCGCGGGTCGAGCAGCTTTGCTTCCTGCAAACGGTCGTATGCCAAGTCAAAATCTTCGCGAGCAATATATAGGCTAACCAGAGCTAGACAGTTTTTTGCGGCCTCGGTCAAGTTCTTCTGTTTAATACAGATATCCCTCATTTTTTCACGCAGGGATATCGACCGCGGGCTTCGTTCTAGTGAATCGCGGAGCAGCGTGTAGGCCTTTTCGGGTGAGCTGTATTTTACAAACAGATCGGCGTCGAGCAGTACGGATTCTATTGACACTTCCGACACCGGAACACCCGGCTTGTCTATTACTCGGTTCATATTGCGTAATGAACAAACTTGTTCAACACTCTAAAACTAACATATTTCGATCATCTTTGCCATCATTTTCTTGACTGCCCGCCATGCGTAAAATCACGGCATTCCGTTCGCTTGATCGGAGCTCATTTTGTGGTCAAGAGCATATGACTTAAAGTAAACAATCACGATTTCCGATCTGTAGCTCACAGTTTATGAACGCAAAAATTCCACGAAGCGTAGAGAACGATTACACGCGCGAGGCGGCGACCGGGCGACGTGATTTTATTAAAGAACAAACGGGACGCGAAACGGAGCATATCGGGCAATTTTCGTTTGAGCCTTCGGTTGTGCAGGGGAATATCGAGAATTTTATCGGTGTCGCACAGGTGCCGATCGGTTTGGCGGGACCGCTGCTTGTTAAAGGCGAGCATGCCGTGGGTGAGTTTTTTGTGCCGCTGGCGACGACCGAAGGGACGCTGGTCGCGAGCTATAATCGCGGAATGAAGCTACTGCATGCGTGTGGCGGAGTGACCGTAACGGTCGTTGATGACGCGATGCAGCGTGCTCCGGTTTTTGTATTTGCTTCGGCACTTGAGGCCAGGGATTTCGGAATTTGGGTTAGGGACAATTTCGCGGAGATAAAGGCCAGGGCGGAATCGACGACGAACTATGGCAAGCTACGCAATATTCAGCAGTTCCCCGCCAGCCGGTTTTTGTACCTGCGTTTCAATTACCTAACGGGCGACGCTGCCGGCCAGAATATGGTCGGCAAGGCGACTAAAGCCGCGTGCGACTGGATCAAAGGCGTTTATCCGACATTAGAGCGATACCAGCTTGAAGGAAGTTTTGCGACGGACAAGAAAACTTCGTGGGTCAACACGCTGCACACCCGCGGTAAAAAGGTGATCGCGGAAGCAACGATTCCAGCCGACAAACTGAAAGAGATAATGCATGTTTCGGTAGAGCAGATATTCGAAGCGCGTTTGACCTCGCAGCTTGGCGGATATCTCGCCGGCGTCAATAACAACGGCGCTCATTCGGCCAATGGCATAGCGGCAATGTTCATCGCCTGTGGGCAGGACGCGGCGAATGTTGCTGAATCGTCGGCAGCGGCCGTTTACGCCGAGATAACCAAAAGCGGCGACTATTATTTTTCGATCACGCTGCCGTCTTTGATCGTCGCCACCTACGGCGGCGGCACAGGCCTGCCGACGCAGCGTGAATGCCTCGAACTGCTAGACTGTTACGGCGACGGTAATGTGAAAAAATTCGCCGAGATCGTCGCCGCAACCGTACTCTGCGGCGAACTCTCCCTAGGCACCGCCGTCATCGCCGACGAATGGGTCTCCAGCCACGAACAACTCGGCCGCAACCGCTAACAGCCTGCCTCAAGTAAAACTAAAAATCAAATCTCACGCCGAGACGAATATCACGTTGGCGATAAGTTCGCGTCGGCACGAGGAATCTGTCTTGGGCCAACTGTTGAGCGGCCGTGGGGGTAGCTCCACCGGCGTTTACTAGGGAAGAAAAATCAATGAATTCGGCACCGAAGTTAAATACGGCGGCGTTCAGAATGTTGTTGAATTCGACCACTGGCCGGAGACGCATTCGATCGCCGAATTTCCATTCCCTCGTTACGTTAAGATCGAAAGTATAAAAGCTCGGCGCGGTTCCGGCGTTGCGGGGAATGTTGCCGCTGCGCGCCCCGATCGGCTGCAGCGAAATTTGTGCGGCAAGTGCGGCCGGAAAAGGTGAGCCCGGTTCGCGGTAGACAATGTCGTTAATGTTACCGCTGAAATTAACGCGGTCGGTTCCGAGGTCGTCCAGGTTGCGGTCACTACCGCCGACGCCAAGATTGAAGCGGGCCGCACTTCCGTAACGAACCAGCGGCGAAAACTTCAGCCGTCCAAACCACACTGGCGAATCGAGTGTCCCAGAAAGTGCGAAGCGATGGCGGCGGTCCTGAAGATTGCGGGTGTAATCTCGGCTAAAATCACCGTTGACCTCTGCATTAGAAGTATTGTTGAGACCGTCGTCCTTAATGCTCGAAAGGGTGTAAACACCGCGGATTGAGAGTCCGAAGCCGTAGCCTAGCTTTCGATACCTTCGGCGAAGCTCAAGTATCAGGCCCTGATAAAAGGCATTTCCGCGTGAGCCGATCCGCGAAGTTTCCTCAACTGTCTGATCTGGCCGAAATCGTGCGACGGCCGCGAGGGCGATACCTATCGGAGCACCTGTCGCATTATTATTCTGCCCGCTTACCGCCGAGGCCGGTGCAGTAATCGTCGAACTTGTGGTGTTCAGGTTGATAATACACGAACTGTTTGCAGTGAAAGAGCAACCGGCACCCACGCCGCTTGTATCCGTCGTCGAACCGAGAACAAAATTGTAGGTTCGTGAAGTCCCATTTTGATTTGCGAAAACGTAAGGGTTTGCCAATAAATATGCCGTCCAGTCCGCATAATTCGTGCCGAGCTGCGCGTTTGCGCGCGCAAGGCTGGGAGCATTTGGATTGGAGTCGCGCCACAGATGAGCGGTCCGGTTTATGGTGTAATTCGCTTCGAACACGAAATCGCGGCCGATCTCACGTTCAAAGCCAATATTGTACTGATAGCTTTCTGGTATCTTGAGATCCGCATCGACGGAACGCAGCGGGTTTCCGCTCGCGGAAATATTTGTCGCGAAACCGCTGTTCGCTCCGCATGGTCCTTCGGGATTCACTACTGTCGGGCATACTGTCGTAAGCAGACTTCTTAACTCATCAATGGTGGCGTAACTGTTCGGAAAATTCTGGGCGATCGCTGTGAGGATAGCCGTTCGCCGACGGTCGGTCGCCGCCGTACCGATTGTTTGTGAATCGAACGAGACAAGATTGCCGCCGGTATTCTGAATTGATTCGCCAACCGTGCGAAGCAGGGCTCGGTTATAGAAGATACCCGCACCAAACCGAACGACTCCCTTCCCCTTCTTAAAGGGATCCCAGGCTATGCCGATTCGTGGGCCAAAATTATTTTTATCGTCGACAGCCGTTTCCCGCTCGTAACGCAAGCCGAAGCTGACGGTAAGGTTTGAGAGCAACTTCATCTCATCGTTGATGAAAAATCCCCAATAAGTGTTCTTTACGTCCTGAGCAGTTCCGAAATTCTGTCGGAAGCGGGACAGTATGTTTTGCCCATAGTTAAGAACGCTGCCAAAATTGAATGTACCCGTGGCGTCACCGAGACCAATCACCTCAGAGTCAACGTTCTGATAATCGAAGCCTCCTTTAAGCGTATGCTTTCCCACAATGTAGGTCAGCGAATCCTGAAATTGCCAGCGTGTTTCATTCCGCGTGTCGGCGAAATTGAGCGAGGTGCTCGTCGTCGAATTGCCGGCCACTAGAGTTCTGACGCCATTCGTCACGGGATCGCGATACGAAACTAGCACGACCGGAACGAAGGGGTCAGCGGTTTGAAAGCTCGGTTTAAAGGTCGAATATTGGCCGCGAAACTGATTCACGACGTTGGCCCCGAAGACGTGATTGTCGGTAAAATTTATCGCGTCCGTGTCGATGTTTTTGGCTCGGAACGCTTCTTCAAGCTGCGTAACCGCCGTGCCGTTAGTTCGGCGGTTTTCCTTTCTGCCAAACTGATAGCCGACCGTAAGATCATTGTTCTCAAACAACTTGTGATCTACGCGGGCAGTGACTATGTGGCCCTGGTTCGGGGTTGCGTAAATTTGCGAGTAAGGAACAACGAAAGCCGCAGTCGGCGGGCCCGATGCGGGATTGCACGCCGTAACCGGTCCCGAAACGGGGTTGGCGTCGCATGTTTGCGTTGAACCGGTGGGCGTCGGAAGAGTAAACCGCGGGTTTCCCACAACCGGAATGTACGCGTCGATCAGCGTGGAATCCTCGACTTTTTGGTATTCGTAAGCAACGGAGAAAAATGTCTTGTTCCGCCCGTTATAGTACGGGAATAGTATCGGTCCGCTGAAAGTAAAGCCGGGGTTATACTCGGTCAGCGGCAGGCGTGCAATGTTGCGGCTGTTGTTGTACCAGGAGTTTGCATTAAGGCTGTCGTCCCGAAAAAACATAAATGCCCTCCCGCGAAACCGGTTGCCGCCCGCACGCGTGCGCAGGTTGATGCGACCGCCGGAGGCACGCCCGTATTCGGCCGAGAATTGGTTCGTAATGACCTGCACCTCGGCGATCGCTTCGAGCGACGGCTGAAAGCGGTCGCGTGACGAACGGTCGTCGTTGTTATCCAAACCGTCGATCGTGATGTTGTTAGAATAAGCCGTTCCGCCCGAAAGCGAAAAGTTTCCTTGTTCAAGAGGTGTTCCGCTCGGATTCTGATTGCGGTCCTCGGCCAAGCCACTGGTCGACAATTGCTCCTCCGACGTGCCGCCGAGCGTGAGCACAAGATCAAGTGGATTGCGGGAGTTGTTCGGTATCTCTTCGATCTCCCTTTCAGATATCGTACCGCCGACGATGGTCCGCGTGATGTCGACCGCTGGGGTATCCTCATCGCCGACGGTGATTGTTGCGTCGGCTCTTATGTCTCCAGGGGCAAGTTGGAAATCGATTTGGAGATTTTGTCCGGAAACCGTTTGCAGATCAGCCCTCTCTTTTGTTCCAAAACCGGTTTGGGAAACCGTCAGTTTATAGAGGCCCGGCTTTAGTTCGATCAGGCGGAAGCGGCCTTCATCATTGGTCACCACCGTGCGCTCCGCTCCCGTATCGACTAAGGTAGCTTTGACTGTCGCACCGACAATGGCGAGGTTGTTCGAATCGGTTACCCGGCCGGTCAACGTGACATCGTCAAGGTCTTGGGCGGAAGCGGCGAAAGCGAACAAGAACATCGAAAGGATTGCAAGCGAAAGCCTTCCAAAACGGTTTTTCATTGACGTAACTCCTGAGGTGAATTATTGAGAGATAAAGAGAATGACTTATTCTGACCTGTAAAGGCGAGATTGTAAAGGAAAGAGCGATGCTGCCGCCTGCTTACTTTCACAATAGCGTTATTCGTCATCCGCTACGACTTCGGTGTATTGAACTCGGCGGTAGCGGGAGATCGGGATGAGGGCGTCAGTCTGGTTGAATGATTGGACTTGCTGAGAAAATTCGCCAGCGTGGTTTTTTAGGTATTCGAAAAAGCGTTCAAATTCACGCTGCATCGCGTCCATTTTCTCGCGCATGTTCAGGATGATTTCGACACCAGCGAGATTTACACCGAGTTCGCGGGTCAATGAGAGGATTATTTCAAGGCGTTCGAGATCGCCGTCCTCGTAAAGGCGCGTGTTGCCTATAGAACGCGACGGCTGCAAAAGCCCTTCGCGTTCATATAAACGCAGCGTCTGTGGATGGATGTCATAAAGCTCCGCCACGGCACTGATCGTATATGTTTTGACACGCTTTTTCATTTCAGTCTGGGAAGTCCAGTTACTCAAGTCCCATCACCCGACGCGGATTCTCAGGGTTCAGCTTTTCAAATTGCCGCAACGCTTCCTTCGTTTCTTCGGAGATCACACGCGGAAGCGATATCTTGACCTCGATAAATTGATCACCACGAAGCTTTGGATTTCGCAGACTCGGAAATCCGCGTTCACGGAGCCGGAACTTTTGGCCGGATTCTGTTCCGGCTGGAATTTTCAGCGCCGCTTTGCCTTCGACCGTTGGCACCTCGATCTTTGCTCCGAGTGCTGCTTCGGGAACCGTGATCGGCACTGTCACATAAATGTTGTCGCCCTTCCGGGTAAAAAATTTGTGTTTGCCAACATTGGTTAAGATAAACAGATCGCCGGGCTCGGCACCGAGACGTCCGCCGTGGCCTTTTTTCGGAATGCGAACACGCGAACCGGTATCGACGCCTGCCGGTATCTTTACCTTTACCTGCTCGGTTTTTGGCGTCACGCCTTTGCCATTGCAAAGCGAGCACGGCTGGCGTCGTCGGCCTGTTCCTTCGCAGTCAGGACAATTCTGCGAGAATTGCAAACGACCACCCGTACGGGAAACCTGGCCCGTACCTTTACAGGTTGAACACGTAACAACAGGGCCGCCCGTATCACCGGCACCCATACAGCGACTGCATTGCTCGGATCGGTTAACAGTGATGTTTGTGGTCAGGCCCGTGACAGCTTCTTCAAAGCTCAAAGCCAGCGGAATTTCGATGTCGCGGCCGCGCTTTGGCATCGCACGCGGCGGTTCAGGTTCGGCACGGACTCCGCCGCCCGATCCGCCGCTGCCGCCAAAAAGATCCGAAAAAATGTCACGAAAGCTCGAGCTGCCGCCCGCTCCCGACGAAGTGCTTCCCTGGCTAAAATCAAACCCCGAAAAATCGAAACCCTGCGCTCCTGCTCCTCCCGCAGCCCCCGCGCCATACGGCGAATCGGCGCTGAGATTGTCGTTATAATAACCAAAGCGGTCGAAAACCTTGCGCTTTTTCTCGTCCGAAAGCACGTCGTAGGCTTCCTGAACTTCTTTGAATTTGTCCTCTGATGTTTTGTCGTTCGGATTTACATCCGGATGAAACTTGCGCGCCAAACGGCGGTAAGACTTCTTGATCTCATCCGCCTTTGCGTCTTTCTTAATGCCGAGAATCTTGTAGTAATCTTTGTTTGCCATGTGGTCGGTGAGCGGGAGCTACTCCCTATAATCTGTGAGTCGATAGCTCAATGCATACTCATCAATCAAAAAATGGGGCACAGACAAAAGCGGCAGCAGTGAAAGGACAGCTCACTGCTTACCGCTCACTGCCGCCTTAGACCCTATTTTTTCTCGTCTTCCTCAACATCTACATACTCCGCATCAATGACATTTTCATCGGATGTAGACGCTGATCCCGAATCACTTTCCGCGCCCGCACTTGCCGATGAAGCCTGTTCCGAAGACTGGGCCTCGCCTTCAGGAGCATTTGCCGTCTGGCTGTAGATGACCTCGGCCAATTTGTGCGAAGCCGTTTGCAGGCGTTCGAAGGCGTTGTTCATGGCCTCCGGATCGCTTCCGGCCAATGCCGTTTTCGAATCCGCGATCGCAGCTTCGATCTCGCCCGCCGCAGCCGCATCGACCTTTTCCTTGTTTTCGTTGAATGTTTTTTCAACGCTGTAAACAAGTCCGTCCAGACGGTTGCGGGCCTCGATCTCGGCCTTTTTCTTCTCGTCCTCGCCGGCATGGCTTTCGGCTTCCTTCATCATCTTGTCGATCTCTTCCTTTGAAAGTCCCGACGAAGACGTGATTGTGATTTTCTGTTCGCGCCCGGTGCCAACATCTTTAGCCGAAACGTTTACGATGCCGTTCGCGTCTATATCGAATGTTACTTCGACCTGGGGCACGCCGCGCGGTGCGGGCGGAATTCCCACCAGGTGAAACTTGCCGAGCGTTTTGTTGTCCGTGGCCAGAGGCCGTTCGCCCTGAAGCACGTGGACCTCAACCGACGTTTGATTGTCCGACGCAGTCGAGAAGATCTCGGACTTGCGGGTCGGGATCGTCGTATTACGGGTGATCATCTGCGTCGTCACGCCGCCGAGCGTTTCGATGCCAAGCGACAAAGGCGTTACGTCAAGAAGCAGTATGTCCGTCTTCTCGCCGCCGAGAACACCAGCCTGAACCGCCGCTCCAAGAGCCACGACTTCGTCCGGGTTAACGGATTTATTCGGCTCCTTGCCAAAAAAGTTCTTGACCATTTCCTGAACTTTCGGGATACGCGTCGAGCCGCCAACCAGCACGATTTCTTCGATATCTTTAGGCTCCAAACCAGCGTCCTTGATCGCCTGTTCGACGGGCGGCATCAGGCGTTTGAGGATCGGCTCAACCAACTGTTCGAATTTCGAACGCGTGAGCTTCATCACAAGGTGCTTCGGGCCCGCTGCGTCAGCCGTTATGAAAGGCAGGTTGATCTCCGTTTCCATCGCGGACGAAAGTTCGACCTTGGCCTTTTCAGCCGATTCTTTCAGCCTCTGCAACGCCATCTTGTCGTTGTGAAGGTCGATTCCCTGATCTTTTTTGAACTCGTCTATGATCCAGCCGACCAGAACTTCGTCCACATCGTCTCCGCCGAGATGCGTATCGCCATTGGTCGATTTTACCTCAACCACGCCTTCGCCCACTTCGAGCACGGAAATATCAAACGTACCGCCGCCAAAGTCAAATACCGCAATAACTTCATCCTTTTTCTTGTCCAGACCGTACGCCAACGCTGCCGCCGTCGGCTCGTTTACGATACGCAAAACTTCAAGTCCCGCGACTTTGCCCGCG
Organism: Chloracidobacterium sp.; assembly: GCA_031404055.1. Classification (GTDB taxonomy): domain Bacteria; phylum Acidobacteriota; class Blastocatellia; order Pyrinomonadales; family Pyrinomonadaceae; genus OLB17. The sequence goes on along the minus strand of JANNGV010000176.1, from coordinate 1,558 downwards.
TCTTTTGTTGCCTGCCGCTGGGCGTCGTTAAAATATGCCGGAACCGTAATCACGGCCTTTTCAACTTTTGCTCCTAGATAATCTTCCGCAGATTGCTTCAGTTTTTGAAGCACCATCGCGGCGATCTCGGGCGGATTATATTGCTTGCCGTCCACGCTAATGCGGACGTCGCCATTTCCCGCCTTTTCTACCTTGTAAGGCACCTGCTTTATCTCATCCGTCACCTCGTCGAACTTGCGTCCCATAAAACGCTTGATCGAATAAAGAGTATTTTCCGGATTTGTCACGGCCTGCCGCTTTGCAACCTGCCCGACAAGACGGTTTCCGTCCTTTGTAAACGCGACAACCGACGGAGTTGTGCGGCCACCTTCGGAGTTTGTAATGACGATCGGCTCGCCGCCTTCCATTACCGCAACCACCGAATTCGTCGTTCCTAAATCGATACCGATAATTTTGCTCATTCTGTTTTCTCCACTTATCAAAATTACTTCGCTCGTTAATTAACTAAATATAATGACTTGAGCCTTAAGAGATTATAATAGTTGAGTGTGTTGTTGTCAAGTTTATAGACAAGAAGAGCCATCGGGTGCTTGTGCTCCAGTCCTGAGCTTAGACCATCTTTCTGGCATAGCAGATGCAGTACGCGTTGTGTAACATAGGTTTTCGAGCGAAAAAGGGAGGAATTCATCAAATGTCGTTAATATACTGTCCTGAATGCGGACACGAGATCTCACAGGCCGCAATAGCGTGTCCAAGCTGCGGGCGTCCGATAAATGCCCCAGTTCCGACGATTGAAAAAAGGGTGATCGTAGCAAATCCGCCCCGCGAGGGCGGCGGATTCCCGCCGTGGGCGTTTGTGCCGATTGGCGTATTGGGCGTCGCGGCCCTTTTCCTTCTGTTTTATGCGATGTCGAGGGACGATGAGTCGGCAAACACTAACCTCAACGTTAATGTACGGACGACGAGGGCATCCGATAGCCGGAGCGATACTGGCCGGACGACGGATTCGCAGACCATAAATGTTCCGTCGGACACCACAACGGTGACGGCTCCGCCCGTAGATTCGCAAACGGTGACGGTTCCCGGCTCGCAAACGTCGATCCCGGCCGAAGTAACAAAGGGGAAGGCCGATCAAGATCTCGCTGCTGCCGACCGGCATCGCCGAACTGCCCGAGCACGAGCAGCAACTGCTGGCCAATGTCTCGGCGGCGGCGCTGGGCGACATGTTGCACCTGAAAACCTCGGCGACGCATCAACGTCAGGGCGGCATTCTATCGGTGGCCCTGAAGATCCTGGGCGCCATCTCGAACGCCGAGGTGTCGCTGCCCGATCTCATCTATCTCCTGGAGAACGAAGATCCGCAGCTGACCGAGCTGACCCAGCGCATGGACCCATCGGGCAAGATCCGCCGCGATCTGGTCGGCCAGCTCGACAGCCTGCGGCTGCGCAACTCCTCACTTTTCGAAGGTGACGGCGAAATTCTGTCGATGGACACATTGCTCGGCCGAGGCAAGCACGCCCGTCCTGGTCGCACGCGTCTTTCCATTGTCTACACTGG
>JANNGV010000175.1:0-3367 GCA_031404055.1 Chloracidobacterium sp. | reverse complement strand
GGAAATGTACGCATATCCGGTCGCCTGACGACACCTCCGAGAGGCAATTTTGTTCATCTGACTGACGGCATAAATAAGCTGCAGATCTATGCGAAGAAGGCGACGTTTGCGCTGGTCAAGAACGACGCATACAACACGCTTGACGAGGAGAATGGCTGGACGGCTTGGCAGTTGCTCGATCACGGCGATTTTGTCGGCGTCGAGGGTTATTTATTTATTACGAATACCGGCGAACTGAGCGTCCATGTCGAGAAATTGCAGTTTCTAGCCAAGGCTATGCTGCCGATGCCGGATAAAATGCATGGCATTGCGGATGCGGAGATCAAACAGCGGCAGCGTTACGTCGATCTGATAGGTTCGAGCCTGCGAGTGGAAAGTCAGGAGACGGGAGACGAGAGACATGAGCTAACAACCCGCGAGGTTTTTGAACGGCGGGCGAAAATTATTTCGTCGATGCGTCGTTTTCTTGAGGATCACGAATACATCGAGGTCGAAACGCCGATGCTCACGCCAAAGGCGACCGGTGCCGCGGCCAAGCCGTTCAAAACACATCACAACGCCCTCGACATTGACCTCTACGCACGCATCGCACCCGAGCTTTATCTAAAACGTCTCGTCGTCGGCGGCTTTGAAAAAGTGTATGAGCTAAACCGCAACTTCCGCAACGAAGGCATCTCGTACAAGCACAACCCCGAATTCACGATGCTCGAATTCTATTGTGCATACATGGACGTCGAGGGGATGATGAATTTCTGTAAGGAACTGTTTCAGGAAGCGATAAAGAAAGCAACAGGCGGAAGTCTGAAGGTTAAAATTAAGGTTCCCGTAAAGCTTTATGTTCCCCGAGATGGTGACGAAGCGGAAATGAGAGAATTTACGTATGTCCAAATTATTCGTGAAATTGATTTTGAGAATTTCAAGCGGATTTCGATGAAAGATGCTATTAGTGATTACATTAACACTGAATATAGCTTCATAGAGCACCAAGGAGACAAATTCTCTGTGAATTGGTTCGAGGACAACGATTTGACCTATTTGACATGGTCATTTGCACAAAAGATGTTCCATGATCTTTTGCCACCAGAAGAACTCCTAACTCCTGAAATTAGGAGAAAAGTCAATGAAGCCGCTAGAAAGGCCTGGGATGACGCTTTAAGTGATTACGTTGGAAAAGCCGAACGACCTGAGAAATCTTTTCCTGATGACGCAGGTAGCGCAGCGTTGATTCTTGATACATTTGAATTGATGGTTGAGAAAAGACTTTTCCAGCCAACCTTCATCATCGACTATCCAAAGTCGATCTCGCCGCTCTCGAAAGCATCGCCCGATAATCCAAACGTCGCGGAGCGGTTTGAGCTGTTCATCAACGGAATGGAGGTCGCGAACGGATTCTCGGAGCTCAACGATCCGAAGGAACAGTACGACCGCTTTATCGATCAGATGGGCGAGCGCGAGCGGGGCGACGATGAGGCGATGATTTTGGACGAAGATTACATCCGTGCGCTCAGTTACGGGATGCCGCCGGCGGCTGGCATCGGCATCGGTATCGACCGGCTCGTGATGCTGCTGACAAATAAGCATTCGATCCGCGATGTCATCCTGTTCCCGCACATGCGGCCGGAAAAGCGGGACCCGGAGACGCGGGGAGAGGGGGACGCGGAGAAGAATTAGCTCGATGTCACGCTGACAATGGTCAATGTCACGCTGACAATAGCCAATGTCATTTAAACAATGGCGAATGTCGGGCTGACAATAGCCAATGTCGTTTAAACAATGGTCATTGTCAGACCAACAATCGCTAATGTCACGGTAACAATGGTCATTGTCGGGCTAACAATGGTCATTGTCAGGCCAACAATCGCTCGGAAACAGGCAGTTTTTGTTATTTTATGGCCGGTTTCGGGCTAAAAACGCCTACTTTGTCGCGACGTAGTAGGCATTCATGAAGTCATGTTCCAGACGATTGACGTTAATCTCCTTGAAACCGGCGGTTTTCATCATCTCGACGGCCTTTTCTTCGCCCCACATTGCTCCGAGGCCTTCGCCGTCGTACGCCGGCGACACGGTCATGCAGTGCGTCAGCGAGATTGTGTAGAGCCACGGCGATACAGGATGATCGATGTTCTTTTCGAGATGGCTTGAGCCGGCGATGTCCTGTACAAGATACGCGCCGTCGGGCCTTAATGCCTTTGAAATGCCCGCCAGCATCGCCGCCGGTTTCGCCTGGTCGTGAATTGCGTCGAATGACGTGATCAGATCGTACGCTTCCGTCTCGCCGATCGCCGCCGCATCGCGCACTTCAAAACGAATATTCGTCAATTCACGTTTGTGTGCCTCCGAGGCGGCTCGATTGATGCCTTCCTCCGAAAAATCGTATCCCGCGAAACGGCTGTTCGGGTACGACTTCGCAAGTTCGATCATCGCGCGTCCGGCACCGCAGCCGACATCGAGAACATCGATGCCGGCTTCAAGCTTCTCTTTCAATCCCGGAACGAGTGGGATGATGTGCGATTCAAGCGCTGCAACCGTCGTCTGCGCACTCTCGGCCGCCATCACCTCATGAAACCTTGGGTATGCCGAATATGGCACGCCGCCGCCCTTTCTAAAACACTCGACAAGCTTGTCTTCGACATTCCCCATCACCGGAATAAACTGCATCGACGAGGCGAAATTATATTCGCCTTCGTCGGTCAAAAACGCGGCATGTTCGGCCGGCAGCTGATACGTCTGCGTTTCCGGGAAATAATTCACCACGCGGCCCGTGACCATTGTGCCGAGCCATTCACGTACGTATCGCTCGTTCAAGTCCGCCGCGTCGGCGATCTGCCGCGATGTCGAAGCCGGCAGATTTGCCATCACGCTAAATAATCCGCAGCGGTCGCCAATGCTTAATGCAAGGGCGATCGCGCTCTTGTTCAATGTGTCCACCAATCCGGCGGAAAACACTTCAGCTTTTTGTTTATTAAATGTACTGTCCAACATAATTGCTCCTCTGAAAATTATAAAATATGTGCGGAGATATATCTCCATGCATAAAGATATTCCAACGGAGGACAAGAAGTCTTGAAGAATTTCTGAAATTTTTCTGAAGAAAGTTGATGCTATTATGTTGCGGCACACATGAAGAAAATTCTTCTCACAACCTTTGCCCTCTTCGCATTTGCATTCAATTCGATTCTTTGCCGTATGGCTCTCGGCAAGGACGAGATTGACGCGGCAAGCTTTACCGTCGTCAGGCTCGCTTCCGGAGCGGCGGTGCTTGCCGTAATCAGCTATTTTTTCAGCAGGAGAAAATGCAGAAGCCCGCGCGTAAGCAAGGGCGTAACATTAAAGTCGCGTGTTACGCCCTTGCTTACGCGCGGGCTTC
>JANNGV010000174.1:0-3353 GCA_031404055.1 Chloracidobacterium sp. | reverse complement strand
TCAGCGAAGAGCAAGGCCAGCCAACCCAGCGTAGCGAACTGCTTCCAGTGCGCCGGCGAGTAGGCACTACCGGCCTGTGCGAGTCGCCAATTTCGCCTTCAGGGCGGCCATTTTCTGAATTCCGCCGAGGCCGATGCCGTCGGGAGAATCCTGCTGACGCCGCAGCGTACGTTGAACGCCGGGATCGTTGGTAAATCAGCCGATTACATCGCAAATCTTGCCGGAGTGTCTATACCGGCCGGCACACGCTGTCTGCTTGCGGATTGTGCCGGTGTCGGACGCGAGCATCCGTGGTCTATAGAGAAACTGTCGCCAACGCTCGCTTTTTTTGTCGCGGATGGCGTTGAAGGCGGAGCAAACCGCTGCGAAGAGATTCTGAAATACGGCGGCATGGGCCACACCGCCGGTATGCATACCCAGAGTCGCGAGGCCGCGATCCGCTATGGCCAGCAAATGCCGGCCTCGCGCGTCATCATCAACTCGCCGACAACGCACGGGGCCATCGGGTTTTCAACGGATCTGCCGCCGTCAATGACTCTCGGCTGCGGCTCATGGGGCGGAAACGTGACGTCGGACAACGTGTCGCCGATCCATTTGATGGATATTAAACGCGTCGCATTCGAAACAAAGCCGGTAAATCAGCGGTCAGTGGTCAGCGGTCAGATGTCAGCGAATGAGGCGCAGCCGGAAACGCGTGGCGTTCATTCGCCTAAAAGAGAACAGATCGCCGCGTTGGTGGATAGTTTTCTTAGCAAGAAATTAGGTGAGGCCGGCTCTCCGCAATCGTATTCCATGGCTCCGCCGCCTACGGCGTCGGTCGCGGAGCCGCAATCACCGGTAAAGACGATCATTCACGAGCTAAGGCCGCAATCGCTGACTGAAAACGGGGCTAAACACGAGCCGGTAGATTTTGTCAGTGAAACCGACGTGCGGACCGCCATCGACAAGGGCGTGAAAATTTACATCACGTCGAAGACAATTCTCACGCCGTCAGCTCGCGATCTTGGCGAGGAAAAGGACATTTTCGCAAGGGTATAGAACATCAATGAAAAATTTAGCAGCAATCGCCGTTCTATATCTTGCATTCGCCGGGCTGGCCTACGGGCAAAAGACGGAGATTCCGGAAAACAGTGCGGCCACGTTGCCGGTCAGTTACGGCCTGGTTGTCGATAATTCGGGATCGTACCGAACGCTCTTGGAAAAAGTGATCAAACTGGCGTCCGGGATCATTGATGAGAACAAACCCGGCGACGAGGCATTTTTGGTCACATTCGTTGACACCGCAAAAATTGTGCTCCGGCAGGAGTTTACCGAGAGTAAAGACGAACTGCGTGATTCCGCCGAGAATATGTTTATTGAAGGCGGCATGACAGCAATCGTGGATGCGGTAAAGTCCTCCGCCGACTACCTATCGCAAAATGCCAAGGGCGATACCGAACGTCAAAGGTCGTTAATCCTCATCACCGACGGCGACGAACGCAAAAGCTCGGCAAAGATCGAAGATGTCCTTAAAATTCTGGCAGCCGCGAAGATACGGGTTTTTGTGATCGCGATCTCCGACGAAAAGGTTTACCCAAAAGTGATAGACCGATTATCTAAGGATACCGGCGGGATGAAATATGAGCCGAAAACGCGTGACGAGTTCACCGCGGCTGTAAAAAGCGTTTCCGCCGCCATCCGGTCGAAATAGATTGTTTTGAACAATGGCTAAGACTGCCGTAAAAAAATCGGTTTGTGGCTCGTGCGGGATCGCCGTGCGCAAGGGAGCATTGTTTTGCTTCAGTTGCGGGGAACCTGTTTCCAAAAAGCCGGCTGTTGAGATAAACGATACTGTTCAATATAATGGCCGCGTAGTTGAAGATGCCGATCCCACCGTACCATTACCGGCAGAACCAATTCAAATTGAAAAAACCGCGGAGCCGGAACCCGACGTGGTAGATTCGACGAACCTTCGCTCGGCCGCATCCATACGGCGGGGAGCAAAAGCATTCAATCGCAAACCGGTTGAAGTTGTTTGGGTCGAACGGGAACGGTCACCTACGGTGTTTATTATTGTTTCGATTGTCCTGGTCGTCTTCACGGCGGTCCTTCTCGCTTTGGCTATTTATTTGAAGTAAAGCGCTGAAAATATGGAAATAGCGATTGGAATTTTCTTTCTGGTAATTTTGGCCGGCTCCGGTTTTCTCGCTGTTCTGATTATTCTTTATCGGGTCGTGCGAAAGAAAAGGCGATAGGTGCTAAACTTAACATCAAAGGTTTTGCAAAAGGTTGATTATGGAAGCACTTGGAATGGTCGAATGTATGGGCCTCATCGCTATGATCGAAGCTGCCGATACGATGGTCAAGACCGCAAACGTCAGGCTGGTCGGCTATGAAAAGGTCGATGCAGGTTTGGTCACGGCGATCGTTCGCGGAGAGGTCGGCGCTGTTAAAGCCGCTGTCGATGCCGGTGCCGCAGCTGCCCGCCGCATCGGAACCGTGACCGCCGTACATGTCATTGCACGCCCGCATGATGAGGTCGCGGACGGCATTCCCGTCATCGAAACTGGTGCGACTACCCGCAAAAAGATATCCGGATCAGTACCGGAATAAACCAAACGAAATCGGCGGGAACTCGAATCGGAACAAATCCGTTTCGGCTTCCCGCCATCATCATTTCAAAAACTTACTATTTATTCGACGGCTTTGTTTGAGTAACCGTTTTCGAGGGTCCGTTTTCGCCTTCCGCAACACGGCCCGCTTTGGTGATGGCGATACGCTTTTGCTTGTTCGGCCCGTCATCTACAACTACCTTAATGTTGCGAAACGTTCCGTCATTTCGGTCGTTGGTCGGAATATAGCCAATTGAATACTGCATGCGAAGCTCGGCTCCAATGTCCTTAGCCAGCACGTTTAATTCGCCGACATCAGCCGGAAAGTATGCCTTGCCGCCTGTTTCATTCGCCAATCGCTGTAGAAATGCCTTCGCTTTGCCTTGCGGGCTTTTTGCGATGAATCCGGCTTCCTTGCTCAGGTCGCCGACAAATCCGATCGCATAGATCTGCACATCGAGTTCACGTAGAAGCTCAAACAACTGGGCCTCATTATAATAACTGTCGCGATCCTCACCATCAGAGACGATCACGAGCGCACGACGTTTTCGATCGTCATTACCACGAACTTTTTCGTATTCAGCGACTTTTTCGGCCGCCAGATATACCGCATCAATTATCGCTGTCTGCCCGCCCTCGATGTACAAGTTGTCCAGGGCATCGTTCAGATCGATCTTGTTGGCGGTAAAAGGCTGCTCAATAGTTATCTTGTCGCGGCGGACGATGAAACGAGCGTTATCCGGTTCGTCAGCCGCGACAAGA
>JANNGV010000173.1:0-2674 GCA_031404055.1 Chloracidobacterium sp. | reverse complement strand
GGACGCGACAAAAAATTCCCCATCACCCAAACCGATAACGACCGGCGGCCCTTCGCGTACCGCGATTATCGTGTCCGGTACATCAACCGAAATTATCGACAGGGCAAAAATGCCTTTCAGCTCTTTAACAGCTTTTTGCACCGCATTTTCGAATGACAGACCTTCCGCTTCGACATAATGCCCGATCAAATGAGCAACGACCTCGGTATCGGTTTCGGTCTTAAAAACGCTGCCATTCGCCGCAAGCCGCTCCTTTAGCTGTAAATAGTTTTCAATGATGCCGTTGTGAACGACAACAATCTTTCCCGACTGGTCCCGGTGCGGGTGAGCATTTTCCTCGGTCGGACGCCCGTGCGTCGCCCAACGCGTGTGCCCGATGCCGTAATTACCGTCAAGCGGATTCAGGCGGATACATTCTTCGAGATTCCTCAACTTTCCCTCGGCCCGCCGAAGTTCTAGATGGTTGTTATCGTCAACAACCGCAATCCCCGCCGAATCATACCCGCGGTATTCGAGCTTTCTGAGGCCGTCGATGATCAACGGCACAACTTGTTTATTTCCAACGTATCCGACTATTCCACACATAAGTTTTGGTTACGGGTCACTGGTAAACGGCGACAAGAAAGGGTCGACTTTTTCTATCTCGGTGCCGCTTTTCTTCTAATATGATTCGACAGACCGATCAACATACGTCCAATACTGTCTGCTGCTGCCTTCAGATCAGCATAGTCGGCCTGAGCCAAAAAACCCAGTTTCAAACTAATAAGAAGTTCGGTTTCAACTTCACTACAAGAACCTTGAGCAATAGATAAAAACTGAAGCAATTCTTTATCAGATTTGCGCGCAGCTCCCTCCGCAATATTAGCCGGAATCGAAACCGAGGCACGTCGAATTTGGGAAGTTAACCCAAATTTTTCTTCGGAAGGAAAACCCTTAATCTTCTCCCGTCACCCGTTACCCGTCACTTTCTTAACCGCTCTAGCCGGTGCTCCAACAACTAGCGTATTTGGCTCAACGTCCTTCGTCACGATACTTCCCGCACCGGTCACCGCACCGTCACCAACTTTTACCGGAGCAACGAGCATCGTATCCGACCCTATCTTCACGCGGTCGCCGATATGCGTCTCGTGCTTGTTCTTGCCGTCGTAGTTGCAGGTGATGACGCCGGCTCCGATGTTGGTGTCCTCGCCGATAGTGGCGTCGCCCAAGTAAGTTAGGTGGCTTGCTTTGGAGCCTCGGCCGAGCTTTGTTTTCTTTAATTCGACAAAGTTACCGACCTTCGATTCCGGCTCCATTTTAGCGTTCCCGCGAAGATGGGCCATCGGGCCGACCGTGCAGCCGTCCGCGACTTCCGAGTCTGTGATGAGGCAATTGTCGCGGATCTCGACACCTGATCCTATTTTAGCGTTCGTCAGCCGAGTTCCGGAGCGGATCGTGCAGCCGTCTCCGATCTCGGTTGGGCCTTCGATGGTTACGTTGGGATAAATAACGGTGTCGCGGCCGATAGACGCCTGTGCGCTCACATATGCGTTTTTGGGATCGATAAACGTCACACCGTGATCTAACATTAACTTCGAAATCGTTCGGCGGCGCAAAAGCTGCTCCAAATCGGCAAGCTGTACGCGGTCGTTTATGCCCTCAATCTCATGCGGGTCGCCGTACTGGAATATGGTAACTTTCTCACCGGCATCACGCAGGAGCGACGGAACGTCCGTAAGATAGTATTCACCCTGCGAATTATTGTTCTGCACGGCTGACAACGCCGAAAACAATAGTCGAGAGTCAAAACAGTAGATTCCCGCGTTGATCTCGGAAATCTGCTTTTCTTCGTCGGTGGCGTCCTTTTGCTCAATGATTCGCTCAAAGTGTCCGCCATCGCTGCGTACAATTCGGCCGTAACCCGCTGGATCATTTAATTTTACGGTCAAAATCGAACAAGCCGCTCCCTTACGATGGTGCTGCTGAACAAGAGCAGCCAGGGTCTCAGGGCGTATCATCGGCACATCGCCCGATAGCACAACGAGCGTTGAGTCTTTTTTCTCCAAATACCGCCGCGCAGCATTCACCGCGTCGCCCGTACCTAACTGCTGTTCCTGCGTCACAAAAACTACTTGCTGGTGATCGAGTTCGTTGAGGACCGCCGCCTTAACCTCTTCTCCCTGATGGCCGATCACGACGTATATGCTCTTCGGCGCAAGTGCGGTCGCCGTCCGACAGACGTGGTTGATCAAAGGCCGCCCGTCAAGGCGGTGCAAAACCTTGGCCAGATCGGACTTCATTCGGGTACCCAGGCCGGCCGCCAGGATCAAAACGTCCAAAGCTTTTTGTTCGATTGATAAATCTGACATATCTGGTCGCCGGACGATCCGGCGGCGTTCGGCATCTTTTATTTGCCGTCAATGCAGTTCAGGACGGCCTGAGCGAGCTTTCTCGGATCGTGGCGAACCTTTTCCCCTTCGTCAAGTAGATTATCATAAACGATCTCGGCCCCTTCAATCGTTTCGGCGGAAATCGAGCCGTGTACGCCTATCTGTTCGGCCCCCTTCATCTCATAAAGCTCGGATTGAAGGACACTTATAGGCTGGTTGTTGATAACTATGTAATCGAACCGCACTTCAGGCGCGTATTCGCCGATTATTTCGAGGTGCCGGCGGGCCGTCAAGAAGTGCGGGTC
>JANNGV010000172.1:0-10207 GCA_031404055.1 Chloracidobacterium sp. | reverse complement strand
GTATTTATGATCTCAAGCGGCGGATATTGCTCAAGTGCAACTTTCAGCGAATCTTCCAGCCCGATCTTTTCGCCGTCGATAATGTGATGTTTCAACCTTTCTTCGACCGGCAGGTTGGCAATGTCCGGCTTCATGGAAGTCGCCGTCTTGCCTTCGAAAAGCGTCGTGAATTCAGTCAGCGGATCGTAAACACAGATGTCGCCGTCAAACTTCCGCCGGTCGTAGATCAGGTCCAATGCAACCTCGATCTCCCTCTCGCTAAACCTATTCAGCGGCAAGATTTTTGAGGCATTGACAATGGCGGAGTTCATTCCCGCCTCGACGCACTCGTGCAAAAAGATCGAGTTCAGCACGATCCGCGACGCAGGATTCAGCCCGAACGAGATATTCGAAACGCCCAAAATGATATTCGCGTCGGGCATCTGAGCGTGAATATCCTTGATCGCGGCGATCGTCTGCTCGGCGTTCCTGCGATCTTCCTCAATTCCCGTCGAGATCGGCAGCGCCAGCGGATCGAAGAAAATGTCGTGCGACTCGATCCCGAATTCGACCGCGTGTTTATACGCACGCAGTGCGATCCGTATTTTATCTTCCGCCGTCCGGGCCATGCCCGCTTCGTCGATCAATCCGACAACTATTCCCGCTCCGTATTCCTTTGCCAGCTCCAAGACTTTCAGAAAACGCGGCTTGCCGTCCTCGTAGTTTGTCGAATTCAGCAGGCATTTGCCGCCCGCGTGCTGCAGCCCGGCCTCCATCTTTTCCCATTCGGTCGAATCAAGCATTATCGGGATTTTGACGTTTGTCACGAGCCGCGAAACAAGCTCGTTCATGTCCGCAATTCCGTCTCGCCCGACAAAATCAACGTTCACGTCCAGAATATGCGCGCCTTCCTTCTCCTGCGATTTCGCAAGATTGACCAGCCCGTCCCAGTTCTCTGCCTGCAACAGATCGCGCATCTTCTTCGACCCCGAAGCGTTGACGCGCTCTCCGACGATCAGAAACGAAGCGTCTTGCGTGTAAGGCTGCTGAAAGTAGATCGACGAAGCCGCCGGCGTCGGTTTTGGGTTGCGGACCTTAGGTGAAACACCTTCCAGCCGCTCGACGACCATTTTCAAATGTTCCGGGGTCGTCCCGCAGCATCCGCCGACGATGTTCGCCCCAAAATTTTTTGCAAAATGCTCGACCTGCGCCGCAAAGCTCTCCGGCGTTTCGTCGTAATGCTGCTGGCCGTCCTTTACCTCGGGCAGCCCGGCGTTCGGCAGCACCGACACCGGCAGCGTCGAGCTTTCGCACAGGTATTTAAGGCTCTCGGCCATCTGCTTCGGGCCTGTTCCGCAGTTCATCCCGATGACATCTATCGGAAACGGATCGAGCGCTGTCAGCGCCGCCGCGATCTCGGTCCCGTTGAGCATCGTCCCAAACGTCTCGATAGTCACCTGCGCAATAACCGGAACGCGGACTTTAGTCCGCCGAAAATAATCGAATATCGCCGCCAAAGCCGCCTTTGTCTGCAAGAGGTCCTGACACGTCTCTACGATCAGCAAATCGCTGCCGCCATCCATCAACCCGCGGACCTGCTCGACATAAGCATTTTTCAGATCGATATACCCAATATGCCCGAGCGTCGGCAGCTTCGTCCCCGGCCCAATTGATCCCGCGACAAACCTCGGCTTCGCCGCCGTCGAAAAATCACTAGCTACCCGTTTCGCCAATGCCGCCGCCCTAAAATTCACATCATACGTTTTCTCTACAATCCCAAACTCCGCCAGCACGACCTCGCTCCCGCCAAAAGAGTTCGTCTCGATCACATCACACCCGACCTCAAGAAAGCTCGTATGCACCTGCTCGATCGCATCCGGACGCGTGTACAGCAAATTCTCCGAACAATTCTCAAAATTTGCCCCGCCCCAATCGTCAAGCGTCAGGTTGAGCGATTGAAGATAAGTACCCATCGCACCGTCGAAAACGACGATCTTTTCTTTTAGTAATTGAAGAAAATCTCCCATTAGATTTGATTATTCTGTTTTGTCCTTGCCGTTAATATAATCCAGTAATTTTACGGTGCCGTCATCGTAAACTTCCCAGGCAAACAGTTCGTATCGAGGCGGAGTTCCACTTTCTTTTTCATACTTTCAGATAAACTCAAATCTTACCTCGAAAGTCTTATCCTTCTTAAAAACCGCTTCGTTTGTCAGTGATGCACTTTCAAATTTTCCCAACGCGCGATGAAGCTTTTCCATCCACAAGACCATATAAACCTTATCTTGTCTGAGTTGTGATTTGACATCAATCAATTCGAATATTTCTTGATTCTTCTTCTCGTTAAACAGCCGGTGAAAGTTTTCGACTGCGGCGTTAGCGATGGCTTTTTCGGCATCGCTATTTTGAACCAAGACTTTGGCCTCGTTGCTCTGAAAAACGGGCTTTTGCTTTACCTCAACACACGAAATTGCTGCGATAGCGATTAGACAAAAAACCAATATATGCGAAAACTTCATAGTTCGTCCTAAAACCAAAAAACCCTGCGCCGCATAAGCACAGAGTTTTCTTATAAAATATTCAGTTAACTCTTAGCTTTTTAGCGATTTTTATTGTGGTCGCAAGTCGCTCTAACTCACCACATAAACTAGTTATGAGTTTAGCGAGTTAAGAGTATAGAGTCAATCCGAACATCGTATACTCCACGAACCCTAAAAACTCGACAAACTCTACTTCCCTGTCATATATTTATACGCCATTGACGCGATGTCATCCACGGCACTGCCGTCGCGGTCGCTATCGAGTGCGTTCGAGGCCATGTCGAGCATTGGATTACCCGACGACTGTGGAGCGGCCTGCGATGCTCCGCCGCCGAGAAGTCCGCCAAGCAATCCACCGAGTCCGTCGGCCCCGACGCCTTGCTGCTGTTTCTGTTGGCCCAGATAGCTCATCACAATCGGGGCAAGCATCATCAGAATCGGAGCAACCTGTGAAATGCTCAAGCCGGACTTATTGCTTACTTCCTGCGCGACCTGTCCCTGGCTGTTGCCAAAGATGTTTCCCAGAATTCCGCCCGCATCAGCCTGTCGCGGCGGCGGTGCAGCCTGCTGTCCGCCAAAGATCAACCCGCCCAGCCCGCCAAGATTGCCGAGCAGGCTGCCGTCATGATCTTGTTCCAAAGCAGTATTCAGGCTTTCGGCTCCCTGCGGCGTTGCGGCGTTGCTTGCCAGCCCGCCCAGAATCATCGGCAAAGCCGCCTGGATCGCGGAATTTACCATTGAGGGCTCGGCACCGACATTTTGGGTGATCTGGTCAACCGCCTGCGTTCCCTGCTCCTGTCCAAGCAGATCCTGTAATGAAAACATAAGATTTCTCCTTCTTGATGAATTTAATTCTGTGTAATTATATTAGCAGACTTAGCAACGCACAAACACCGATCCTAAAATGGGCAAACGCCGCATAATAAATCCCGTTATCGCCGTCACAGCCATCCTCGCAGTTGCATTTTTGTCGGTGCTGGCGACGCTTTATTTCACACTTTGTGCATGTTTTGACGTCTCAAACCGTCCGTACACGATCGTCCGCACAATCGCTGGCACAAACGGCGAGTTCGGAGAGCCCTTCGGTGTTGCCGTTAAGAACGAACAAATTTACGTCTCCGACGGCGAAACCGGTACTATTTGGCTGATTACGGCGAACTCCGCACCGGTTGAATTCGCCCGTGGTCTGAACACGCCGTCGGCAATTGCGTTCGACAAGCATGGAGATCTGATCGTTGCCGACAGCGGTTCGCATACTATTAAACGGGTTTCGCCCGACGGGTTGATTTCTAACATTGCGGGTACCGACGCTCAATCGGGCGATGTGGATGGAGACGCGATTACCGCGAAATTCAATGCCCCGGTCGGTGTTGCCGTCCGCGACGACGGTTCGATCATTGTCGCCGACACATACAACGATAAAATCAAGCTGATCTCGAATGGTGTCGTAACAACACTTGCCGGTTCGACCCGGGGGTTTGCAGATGGCACGGGGCCCCGCGCTAAATTCGACACGCCATGCTCAGTTGCCGTCTGGCGTGACGGCCGCGTGGTTGTCGCCGACACGCTAAACGCTCGCATTCGCGTAATTGAGGCCGACGGCATAACCTGGACGCTCGCTGGCGGCGACGATCCGGACATTCTCGACGGTACGTTATCGGCCGCTCGTTTTTACACGCCTTCGGCAATTGCGATAAGCCCGGATGGCGAGATATTTATTGCCGACCGCGACACGATCCGTGCCATCAGAAACCGCGCGTTTGCATTCGTCGAAACAATATCAAAGCCGCGTCGAGGTTTTATCGACGGGCCGCCCTCTGTTTCAACCTTTAACCGTATTTCGGGCATGGCGTTCGACGAATCCCGCGGGCTGGTTTTAGCCGACAGCGATAATTCTGCCGTCCGCGTTCTCTCGAGCGACGCGAATTCAAAGGAAAGTCCGACGCGCATTGTTCATTCGAAACGTTCCGATCCCGCTGAATTCCGCGCTCGGCAGCCTGCCCGATGGCCGTACGAACCGCCGGAAGTGAAACGCGATATCGCCGGAACGCTCGGCGAAATTCGCGGAGAGATCGTCGATGAAAGCTCACGGGTCTGGTTTCACAACGGGCTCGACATTGCGGGCGGCTATGGCGAAAAGGCTTATTTTATTCGAGACGAGAAAGTACTCAATCCAATCGCGGCAGAAAACTTCGGGACGCTGCGTGAATTGGTCCGCATGCCTACGCTCGGCTATATACATCTGCGCCTCGGCCGTGATGCGTCCAATAAAACTTTTGGCGACGACAGATTTCTGTTCGATAGCGGCATGACCAGCGTTCGTATTCGACGCGGAACGAAATTCCGAGCCGGCGACCTGATCGGCACTCTGAATGCGATGAATCACGTCCATCTCATCGCCGGGCCGAGCGGTGACGAAATGAATGCCCTTGACGCACTTATCCTGCCTGGAGTTTCGGATAAAATTCCGCCAGTCATAGAGGATATCGAGATCTTCGACGAAAACTGGCGGCCTATTGAAACCGAAACCGCGTCAAAACGTATAAAGTTGGCAGGTAAGATTCGCGTTGTTGTCCGTGCTTTCGACCGAATGGACGGTAATCCGGAACGGAGGCGTCTAGGCGTTTTCCGTTTGGGCTATCAGATCCTGAAAAGAGATATGTCGCCCGCCAGCGATATCA
The DNA here is from genome assembly GCA_031404055.1 of Chloracidobacterium sp. GTDB lineage: Bacteria > Acidobacteriota > Blastocatellia > Pyrinomonadales > Pyrinomonadaceae > OLB17. The sequence goes on along the minus strand of JANNGV010000172.1, from coordinate 5,007 downwards.
ACTGGAATATTAACTTCGACCGGAATCCTGATTCTGACGCCGTAAAATTTGCCTATGCCGAGGGAAGCCGTTCCGGCGCGACCGGCGAGACGATCTTGAAATACATCGTCACAAATAAAGTCAGCGGGAATTCGTTCAGCGAAGGCTTTCTGGATTCATCGGCCCTGGGAAGCGGAGAATTTGTCCTGCGGGCGTTTGCCGCCGATCATTTCGGAAACATCATTTCCAAAGACATTTTTATTGAGGTAACACAATGAAACGAGTAATAGTCTGGATACTTCTTATCGCTTTTGTACTGTCGGGGCTTGCCGCGGTGATACTGGCTGACGTGCCACGACCGTTGGGTCCGGGCGGCATCAAGACCGCACCGGCTTCTCCGAAATTTACCGATGCGGAGCGCCAAACCGAATTGGCTAGACGGCGGGAAGCTGTCGCCAAACGCATGGCTCCGAACAGCATAATGATCCTGTGGAGCGCCGAGCCGAGAAATTACGCGGGTGACGTGGATTTTTATTACCGGCAGGAGAATAACCTTTATTACCTCACAAATCTGAAACAGGGCGAGGCAACGCTGGTTATAGCAAAAAATGGCGACAGCGTTTCCGAATATTTGTTCATGCCGAAACGCAATCCGCAATTCGAAACCTGGAACGGCAAAATGTATTCGAACGATGACGCAACACGAATTTCCGGCGTGAAAACAATAATCGATTCTGCCGAACAGACAGCATATTTTACCGCTCTTGGAAAAAAGGAAGCCTTTGCGTCAAAAGGCGGAGTAAGCGTACCGGCTGCGGCGGAATCACTATACCTTCTGCTTCCGAACGGCGAACGCGATTCCAACGGGACGGCTGAATTCGCCCGTGAGAGCGGTTTCTCGAAGATGGTTTCCGCATATAAGGTAGTTAACGCCCGCCCCATATTTGCCGAGCTGCGATCTATTAAATCACCGCTTGAGTTAAAACTTCTGCAGCACGCCATAGACATTACGACCGAAGCCCAAATGCGTTCGATGGCGATGGTCGGCCGGGCAAAGATGGAATACGAGGTCCATGCGGAAGTGGAATATACGTTTAGACGCCGCAACGCCGATTATTGGGGTTATCCATCGATCGTCGGCTGCGGCGCAAACGCGACGACGCTGCATTATGTCGAATCGCAGGGCGTTGTCAAACAAGGCGATTTGATGCTGATGGACGTCGGGGCAGAATACGATCATTACACGGCTGATGTCACGCGAACATACCCGGTGAATGGCAAATTTTCTAAAGAGCAGGCCGAGATTTATCAAATTGTTTACAATGCTCAGGAAGCTGTCGCCGCCGTCACAAAACCGGAAGCTAAAATGAGCGCAATAGAAAAAACCTCGATTGATACAGTAAAAGCCGGACTGTTGAAGCTCGGTCTTATTACTTCATTGGATGGCACTTATGACGCGTCAATCAATGGCCAGAATGTTAAGATTTCGCAGCACCGCCTCTGGTTCATGCACGGCAATTCGCACTGGCTAGGGATGAATGTTCACGATGTCGGCGACTACTTAGCTCCGCTGAAACCGGGCATGGTTTTCACCAACGAACCCGGCATCTACCTACGCGAAGATGCTCTTGAATATCTGCCTGACACGCCCGACAATCGAGCATTTCTCGCCAAAGTACGACCGATCTACGAAAAGTATCGCGGCATCGGCGTCCGTATCGAAGATGACATGCTCGTCACCGCGACCGGCGTCGAATGGATGACAAAAGAGCTGCCGCGCAAGATCGACGACATCGAAGCCTTTATGGCAAAAGCCTCAAAAGAGATGCCTTACATCGCCAAAGACCGGAAATTTCTCAGTAATCCATTAGTGGAACCGATCGCCGGCGGTTTGTTCGCTGCCCGTGTCCCGGGGTACGGCTACACTGATTCAAATTACTGATCCAAAAGTTAAAATTATGATTGCTGATGCAAAAAACTTACACCGATGCGTCTACTCTTTGTTTGAATATATTTTTTGAGGTGTGACGTGTCCGAACCCGATAAGACTGTTTCGAAGTTTGTTTACGGGATGGATCCCGTTTACAACGGCATCAAGAAGCGATTCTGGGATTTTTACAAGATTGATCTTAGCTTTCACATCGAGTCGATGACGCGGTTGTCGACCCGGTTCGAAGAGGGCTTCGATTTCGTTCCGATGAGCGCCTCGATGTTCGAAACTGCCCTAAAAGAAGCGGGCTTCGAAAACGATAAACGTGAAAGGCACTTTGGATTTATCCCCTCGGTTGGCACGCTCGCGGCATTGGCGACAAACGGCGAAGGCTATCGCGAACGCGGTTCGCCGAGCCTGCATTGTGCCGTTGCCTCGAGTGTATGCAGCGTTCACTTGGATAATGTTGGATTTCGAATGGACGGCTACGGTCCGGATGCCGGCCAGCACATTATCGACGAACTCGGTTGGCAGGACAAGATCGTTCGCCCGCTGCGAAAGGTGCTTCCGGATGCCGTGGTCGATTTTCTTCATCGCTTTCATCCGGTTGTTCCGAACTCGCGACAGTTCAAACCCTTCAGCCAGGTTGGTGTCGAATTCGATATCGCATCCGGTAGAAGCCGAAATCTGCAACAGCAATGGCGCGTGACAATCGATCTGACGCACGCATGCAGCAACTCCACTTGCGACGTATGGCGCAAGATAAACGGCAAGTCCATTGAGGGTGAAAATCAGGTCATGTTGATGTTCAAGGTAGTTGGAATGTGAGTTTGGCTTTTTGTTGTGAGCGCGAACTAGCGTACTTACATTTCTAAGAGTACGCTTACCTAGAAGGCTCTCCTGCCAGTATCAATTACCTAAGGATATAACGATTTTGCCCAAACACCCCCAAATACAAACTGCGGCAAGCTCTGTGCTTCCTTTGGTTATCGTCAATCCAAAATCCGCGGGCGGCTCGACCAAAGACAATTGGGCGGGAATCGCCAGCGATCTGCGGGCACATTTTGGCGCTTATAATGTGGCGTTTACAAAAGCCGCGGGTGACGGGGTGACGCTGGCAAAGCGGGCTTGCGAGTCAGGCAGGACTTTTATCATTGCGTGCGGCGGCGACGGGACGATCAACGAGGTCGCTAACGGTATCCTCCAAAGCGGTGTGGATGTGGAATTAGGCATAATGCCGTCGGGCACGGGCGGTGATTTCCGTCGGACGCTGGATATGCCGCAATCCGCGCGTGAGGCCGCACGGGCTCTGCGCGACGGAACAACAAAGCGAATGGACGTCGGCCGTGTAACGTTCCAAAGTCACGGCGACGAAACGATCAGCCGTTACTTTCTAAACGTCTCGTCTTTCGGACTCGCCGCTTCGATCATCGAACGCGTCAAATCGACCAAAACCCTCGACTGGCTCCCGCTCGGCGGCGTCCGCGGGCGTGCGAGCTTTGCTCTTTCAACGCTGCAGGAAGTTGTCGGGCTGGAATTTGTAACGGTTAAGGTAAAGATCGACGGCGGCGACGAGAAGCTGCTTAATACGATAAACTTTTGTGTCGCAAACGCCCGTTATTTTGGCGGCGGGATGAAAATCGCTCCCGATGCAAAGATAAACGACGGCTTTCTGGACGTCATAAACATCGGCGACATCCGCACGGCAAAGATCATACTCAATGCCTACACCCTTTACGCCGGAACGCATCTTGATCTTAAGGAAGTAAAAAGCACTCTGGCCAAAAGGATCGAGGTCTTGCCCGCGACCAATAATATTGAGATCCACCTCGAAACCGATGGCGAATTGCCCGGCAAACTTCCGGCCGTATTCGAAGTCATGTCCGACGCTCTTCGTGTGCGTATTCCAAAAAACCGAGCTTAATGTCTGCGCTTGTTTTGCCTTTTCTGTAACATCTTTGTTACATTTCTGTAACACGCTCGCCTGACCGTAAAAAGCTTTACGCGTGCCTGAATGGACAACCGCTTCTTTCTGATTCTATTTTGCGTGAAAATTTTAGTTCGCATATATCTCTTGTTTGCCGTCTTCGTTCTGGTCTCCGTAAATATTGCGCTGAGCCAGACGACCGTTGCTCCGGACGACAACGATCTTCAATCGTGGAATGATGTGCAACTTACCGCCAAGATCAATAAAAAAGTTGATCTCTATTCGCTGGCGACTGTGCAGTTTGATAAGAATCTTAAGCGGGTAAAGGATGGGAGATTCGCTATAGGTTTAACCTTAAAGCCGTTACACAGCCTGTCGATCACTCCGTTTGTCCAGTTATTGCGGGCAAGAAACTCGACCGGCGACTTTAAAACGGAGTATCGCTTCACTCTTCGGGCAGTGTACCGCTTCCCTGTTGAAAACTTTGGCCTTTCACATCGCAGCCAGGTGGAATACCGCTTTCGCCCCGGCCAAAACACCTGGCGTTATAGGCCTTCGGTTACATTCGAGAAGGAACTGCCTAAAAAGTTCGTTCCGGGTTTAAAGGTATTCGTCACCGAAGAGCCGTTCTACGATTCCGGCTCCGGCCGTTTTTCCAGAAACCGCTTCAGCGTCGGCATTAACAAAACGTTGACCGAAAAACTTTCGCTCGATATTTATTATCTGCGGCAAGACGATAATTTTTCACATCCCGCAAGCATTAATGTTATCGGCACGTCGTGGAAGATTAAGCTTTGACACACCTGCCAGCAAGCAAATACATCTTGCCTTTCTCTTGCGTCTTTAGATAATATTACAACAAACAAATTGCCGAAGCGGTTGCCGAAAGTCAGCTGCACGGGGGAACCAAAGTTTTGCCGCAAGCAAAACCGGGGCGTATCTGAATTGTCAGAAGAAGATTCTTCGCTTCCAGCCCGACAGCTAACCTCGCAGGCTTTAACGAAGAAGGACACGAAACATCTTTTAGGAGGTTGTGAACTGTGCTTCACAACCTATTTTTGTTCGTGAGATGGCCTCGAGCCTCACGAACAAAAATAGGTTGTGAAGCACAGTTCACAACCTCCTAAAAGATGTTTCGTGTCCTTCTTCGTTAAAGCCTGCGAGGTTAGCT
>JANNGV010000171.1:0-7154 GCA_031404055.1 Chloracidobacterium sp. | reverse complement strand
CCTTCAAGAAGAACCCGATGCGTTTTGTATTCGGTGCATCCCTGCTCTATTGCCGCCCAAAATTCGTCTTCCTGCTCGGGCGTTACTTCATAATCAGGGCCGAGCAGCACGTGAAGGTGATCATCGCGAAATTCAAGCTCGAAGTTGTTTTCCATAATCTCGACAATCCTAATATATCGGCTGCGCAAGCGGTGAGTTTCCTTATAGAACAATTCTTTCCATTTTGCAAAAAAGCGGCGGCGGCAAGTCTTACAAAACTCTTACAATTGCTTATCGTGAAAGCTGTTAGGCTTTTATTCAGGCACCTTGTGTGCAAAAAAAGCTTATTGCTATCAAGAGGGTTTTATTTATGCAGAATGTTGTCGAGCTTCAGAAAGATTCCAAAAAGATCAATTGGACGACCGTGATCGGCGTTACTACGTTTCACATATTGGCGGTGGCGGCCTTATTTACGTTTAGTTGGCAGAATTTGACGGCCGCGCTTATCCTTTGGTGGTTTGCGGGCAGTTTGGGCGTTGGTATCGGTTATCACCGGCTGCTGACGCATCGCGGATTTAAAGCACCGCTTTGGCTTGAGCGTACATTGAGCTTTATCGGAACGCTCGCCATGCAGTCGGGCCCGCTGACGTGGGTGACGACGCATAGGCTGCACCACGCATTTACGGAAACCGATGGCGATCCGCATAGCCCGCGACATGGAACTTACTGGTCGCACATGGGCTGGATATTTCGCGGCACAGCACAGAACAATTCGTTTGCGACAATGCAGCGATATTCGCCGGACCTCGTGAAAGATCCGTTCCAACTGGTATTGAACAAATATTATTGGGTTCCGACCGTTTTCGTAGCAGCTGGTTTGTTTGCTATCGGCGGTTTGTCGATGGTTCTATGGGCTGTTTTCCTCAGAACTGTGGTCGGCTGGCATTTTACGTGGCTTGTGAATTCGGCGACGCATCTATGGGGGACACGCCGCTTTGAGACACGCGACGATTCGCGAAACAACGGCCTTATCGCCGCTATAACCTGGGGCGAAGGCTGGCACAACAACCATCATGCTCACCCGCGTTCGGCAAAACACGGCTTGGCGTGGTATGAATTTGACATCAATTGGATCGAGATCAAATTGATGGAAAAACTTGGATTGGTAAAGAACGTTTACGCCTATAATTTTGAATCGAAAAGTGCCGAGCATGCCGGACACACGGAGCTTACGCCGGTGCAGGAAGCCGCGTAAACCAAGTAAAAAGTAAAAAGGTTAAAGGCAAAAGTAATCGGCTTTACTTTTGCCTTTTTACTTTTTACTTTAACCTTGGAGACGTATGCGGCGGCGAAAAACAGCGATTTTCTTTCTTATACTCGGGATCAGCCTGAGCGTGCTGGCGATTGCATTGAACGTCGGCTGGATATTGCTCAATCTGCGTGAGGTTGCACTGCTCGTTCTCGGCGCTATTTTCTTTGCGTTGATCATCACCGGCCTTATTCTCAATACCGTGTTTCTTGTTCGAGAGATCCGCCGAAGTGAGCAGCACGACGCCTTTTTGAACTCGGTCACACACGAGTTGAAGACGCCCATAGCTTCGATCAAGTTATATTTAGAGACGCTGAAAACACGTAAAGTTGCGCCGGACAAGCAGGCGGAATTCGTCGACGTAATGCTGGCGGACTGCGACCGGCTGCTAAGCACGGTCGAACAAGTGCTGCAGGCGAGCAGCACAAAGGAGCGAAAACGGCAGTTCAGCGCCTCGGAGGTCGATATCGGTGAGCTAATAAACGAATCGGTCGCAATCGTCCGCACGCGGCGTAACCTGGATGAAAACACGATTAGATTTACCGAACCGGCCGAGCCGATCAAAGTGATGGGCGATGCCGCCGACCTCCAGACCGTGTTCGTCAACCTTTTGGATAATGCCCTGAAATATTCGGGTGACGAGCCAAAGATATCTATCCGCACCAAGAAAGGCGGGATGAATAAAAGAGTGGATATCTTTATTAAAGACAACGGGATAGGTATTCCGCCCGCTGATCTGAAACGCGTTTTTAAGCGATTTTACCGCGTGTTGAACAAATCGGGCGGCGAAACAAAGGGAACAGGGCTCGGACTTTTTATTGTCAAATCCATCGTCGAACGGCACGGCGGACGCGTCAGCGCCCAAAGCCGCGGCGAAGGCCTGGGGACAACGTTTTTGGTGCAAATGCCGATGTCGTGAATTGTCATCTCGTAAATCGTCAATCGAAAATCGTCAATCGCTGAAGATTCGGAAAGACGGTTACGTTTCACGATTCACGATTCACGATTCACGATTTACGATTTACGATCCTATGCGAATTCTCATCGTTGAAGACGAACAGCACATTGCCGACGGGCTTCGTTTTAATGTCGAGGCCGAAGGATACGAGGCAGAGATAGTCGGCGACGGGGAAGCTGCGTTGATCGCGGCAGGGGAACGCAAATTCGACGCCCTTATTCTGGATGTAATGCTGCCCGGTATCAACGGTTTTGAGGTCGCGGGCGCTCTGCGTGCAAGACAGGATTACACCCCGATATTGATGCTCACCGCCAGGGGGCGGCCTGAAGATGTGCTCAAAGGTTTTGAGGCCGGTGCGGACGACTACCTTCCCAAGCCTTTCGATCTCGAAATATTTCTCGCACGCCTGAACGGCCTGCTTCGCCGCCGCGAATGGTCGCGGCGTGAGACGACGAAAGACCGCATCGGCGATACGTTCGAGATAAACGGAAAAACGATAGATTTTGCCAACCTTGAGCTCCGCAGCGGCGACGAGATTATTCACCTGACATTGATGGAGTTAAAACTCCTCCGCTACCTGATCGAAAACGAAGGCGTCACCGTCTCCCGAAAAACCATTCTCGAAGACGTCTGGGACCTTCAGGAAGACACCGACACGCGGGCTATAGACAATTTTATCGTCCGCTTGCGCAAATATCTTGAAGACAAACCCAACGACCCGCAGATCGTCAGAACCGTGCGCGGGATCGGGTATAAATTTGTCAGCAAAAATTTATAACTATCGATCTAAAGCAGCTAGCATTCTTTTCTTTCGCCTTGTGAAGATTCCAGGTCGGTAGGAACACCTTTACAAATTTGCGTTGCACCCCCCGAAAAATAGTCTAATTTCGTTCCAGCTATTAAGCGCTTGAGGCATTGGCAGACCAAAACATTCCTTTTACCGTTCAGGGCAAAGCAACGTATGAGCAACAAATTGCGGCGATTCGAGATATTGCTCCCGCTTCAGTTTAATGACGGACGCGAGGTCTCGACGGATTTGCTGGCCGAAACGGTTTTAGAAATCGTCGACAAGTTCAACGCTGCGAGCTATGAAACGCAAAAAAGGTCGAAGGCCATTGGCGGCATCAAGGCGTTCTATACCGCGACAATTTAGTGAAAATTGTGATCGACACGGCGGATGACGAAGCAAGCCGCAGTTGGATGCGCGAATACAAATCGCGTTGGAAGGAAAGCTCGAACAGCTTGAATTATGGCTAGTGAGTTACACAATTGATGTTGATTAAAGCCGTTTATTTCGAATAGTTCCTTCTCGCGATCACCTTTATCTCCGCCCGCCAGTTTTCGTGGAGTTCGAAGCGCCAGAGTTCGATCTTTTTTGAGAGCATTTTTGCGAAGTATTCAAAATCGCGGTGAAAGCTGAGTGCGGGTGCGACGGCGTAGACAAGTGCGGGCATGTCGAGAATTTCGAGATCGCCGAAGACTTTGGCGCGTTTTAGCTCGCCGCGGCGGCGCAGGTGTTCGATCTTTCGCCAGTAGTCGGCGGCCTGGAACGGCATTTCGCGGTCGGGCGAAGCTTTGATTTCGATGATGACGAGGCGGCCGTCTTTACGTAACGCGAGAAGGTCGATCTTGTCGGCGAAGGTGCGGAACTGGTTGTAGATCGGCGCAAGGATCAGGTTTTGATCAAGCAGCTTGATGTTGTGGCGAAGGATCGATTCAAGCCACGATTCCGGGGAAAGACGATAGAGTTCGTGACGTTTTGATGCCGAATCGGAGCTTCTGTATGTTTCAAGATTTTCGATCAATTGCCGAAAGTCTGTTTGGGACGCGTCGTTCAGAGTTCGCTTGGACCGTTCAATTCCGAACCACGCGTTTTCGCCGCTTGGCATCTTTCGGACGCGTGCGAACGGCAGGCCGTGAAAACGTACGCTCTCGCCATTTTTGGCTAACATTACATCAATCTTTTCAGGTGAAATCGAGATAACATTTTGCGCGGTTTCGCTCAGCTCGACTTCGACCGGGAGGATCAGTTTCTTCGGCTTCTCACGCCACAGATCGCTGAAATCTAGCGGCGGAAGGTGCTTTAATCCGGCCTTTGCGATCTCAAATATTTTGATTTGAGATTTTATCGGCCTTTCAAGCAATGCATGAAGCTTTCTGAGATTTCGGGCGACCTTCTTATCGCCGACGATCCATATTTCGTCGATCGGATTTTTGCGGCGCATCTGTAATTTTGCCAGCCAAAGAATAGCTGTCGTCAGGAGCGTTTCTGGCGTCGAGCGTTCGGATACGTCTGAGAAAACAGCGGTTTGAACGCCCGAGCGATTTTTAACGACAATCTCGGCAAACCGGCCACTGCCCTTGTTTAAGGCGACGCGGACCAGCTTTAGACTCGGATCGTACACCGAGATCATTGCGGCGATATCGTTTGCTTTTTGCAGGCGGGCAAGCTCGACATTCGCGCTAAGCTCGGCGGCTGAAACTCGCGGGATGAGGCGGATCGTTTCGGTCGCCCGGCCGAAGTTTGCTTTTACTTCGAGCGTAATTTCGCCGCCTTCGGCTGAAACATTTTCGACGCGTACGGACCGAAACCCATTGTCATCCAGAAATCCAAAAAGAAGCTTGTTATCACTCTCCAGAAGCTCGATCTCGGTACGATTCAAGGGGAAAGTCTTGCCATTTTCAGCCACGACGAGCCATTCGGCGTGGGCGTCGATCAAGGCGGGCAGATCAATGGCGGGTGCAGCGTTGCTCACCATTTACGCTTTCCGTCAAAGAATTTCATCATCGCTTCGGCCCAATCTGCATAGCCCTGTTCGGACGGGTGAATGCCGTCGGCAAAGAAGCCTTCAAGCTGTACGTCGACCGGCTGCGGATAATAATGGACATTTTTCAGGTCGGCGGCCAGCTCTTTTATATTGGCGTCATGCAGCTTTGAAAGTTCCCACAATATGAACCTGATCGGATGCGGAAGAGCGGGCGAATATTTGATCATCGGACAATTTGAAAGGAAAAAAACGGCAGCCGGGTTTCTGTCACGCAAAATGCCGAGAAGCTCCGTCATATCACGCCGCCATTTTCGCGGGCTGCTGAGTTTCATTACGTCGTTGCCGCCGAGGCCGATGAGAATGTAATCGTAGTTTTCGTCGGGGATCAGAGGGACAAGTTCATTGATCGTCCGGCGGGCCGTAACGCCATTTTTGCCGATGACGGTCCAGTTCACCTTCCTATTAACGCGTTGCGCCAAACGCTGTGCAAACTGACCCGTTAGTGCAAATTCGTGCGTGCGTGCTCCTAATCCCGCGATTGTCGATTCGCCGATAACGAGCAATTTCACGGTGTCTTCGCCTTCGCCGGCAATTCCAGTCTTACTGCCCGCCGCGTCCGGCAGCAGTCCGACCTTTCGCCGCGTGTATTGCCCTTGCAGATAAAGGAGGGGCGAGATCGGCAATACGGCGGCGGCACTCGCGAGGTATATCGCCTGCCAACGCATTAGATTTTTCGCACTCTTGTCCGCCGGTTCCATTATGCTAAAATTCGAATACCCGAATGTTTTTGTCAAATCCCGCTAAATCTTTCGCTGCGTGTATCTTACTATTGTTTTCCGTCGCCGGATGCGGTTTCTTGCAAACCAATGAAAATAAGCCCGTGCCGCTCGTGCCGGAGGCGAAAAACCGCTTTCCGTTTGCGACTAAAGAGCCTGAAAATTTTCACTGCGAGATTGTCGTGACAGCCGGCGACGTGACTCGGCGGACAATGCTGGCAAGAAAGGGCAGTCTGCGCCGTATCGATTTTGACCCGGGCGAAAAAAACCAACGCACAATATTGCAGACCGACAAGGAATATCTAATTGCGTTCGACAAAAAGATCTATGCTGAGAAGGCCGTGAAAACCGGACCCGTAACGGCCGATGCTCAGTTTAGCGAGCTTACGTCGGAATTGCTGAATCTGGGCGAACGCTCGGAAATTGAAGAAATCGGGCGTGAAAAATCGATCGTCAAATACAGAGTAAATTTCGACGGCGGCGATGCGAACGAAATCGTAGTTTATTATGATGAAACGATCGGCATGCCGGTTAAGCAGGAATTTTTTGCCGTCGCGGGTACGGAAAAGTCTTTGCAATACTCGGTCGAGATCGTGAATTTTCAGACCGACGTTGATGACGGCTTATTTGCGATTCCGGCCGGATTTCGTAAGGTTTCTCTTGGTGAGTTTTATTCAAGGTGATTTAAACGCAGAGACGCGGAGACGCAGAGAGACAAGGATGGGAACCGCAAAATTTCACAGACGGACGCAGATAAGCAAAAGAAATCCTTAGTGTATAGAAGGTTCATCTCGCGAATAATTTTTTTATACTCTGCGTCTCTGCGTTGAAAAAAATATGAACGCCGAAATCACGCCGGAACAACGAAAGCGGGCTGAAGACACGCTGCACGGATTGGCATTTGCAAAATTGATGGGCATGCGGCTGGTCGATATGCGGCATAATGAGGCCGTGATCAAAATAGATATGCGCGACGATCTGCGGCAGCCGGCCGGTGTTCTGCACGGCGGCGTGACGGCGACGCTGATTGACACGGCGATGGCGTTTGCCGTAATAACGCGGCTTGCCGAGGGCGAACGCGCTTCGACGATAGATCTGACGGTGCATTATCTGCGACCGCATTTTGAAGGAACGTTCACCTGCACGGGGAAGGTCGTTCGGGCAGGGAAAAGAATATTTACAGTCTCGGCGGAGGTAGTTAACGATGTCGGTAAATTGATCGCGACCGCCATTTCAACTTATACGAAAATAGAGGAATCGTAAATCGTGAATCGTAAATCGTAAATAGAAAGAAAGACTGTCATCTAACGGTATTAGGATTTTACGATTTACGATTCACCAGTTACGATTCACGCTCTTTATGG
>JANNGV010000170.1:0-3951 GCA_031404055.1 Chloracidobacterium sp. | reverse complement strand
GGCGGGCATTGCATTCCGCTCGATCCGCACTATCTTTCGTGGAAAGCACGGCAGCACGGCTTCGATTCGCAATTCATATCGCTCGCCGAGCAGGTAAATTCGGGAATGCCGGCGTATGTCGTCAAGCTTGTCTCCACCGCGTTGAATGACGTTAAGAAGGCCGTAAACGGATCGAAGGTGCTGATACTGGGCGTCGCTTACAAAAGGGACATCGACGACATGCGCGAGTCGCCGGCGTTGTCGATAATCGACCTGCTGCGTGCGCGTGGTGCCGAACTTGTGTATCACGATCCGTTTGTGCCCGAGGTTACCTTCGATCACGCTTACACTATCGGCCAGGCTGAGCCCCTGTACAATAGCGAATTGACCGACGATCTGGTGCGAAACAGCGACTGCGTGATCATCTGCACCGAGCACACCGACATCGACTACCGCCGCATATGCGAAATGGCGACGCTGATCGTCGATACCCGAAACGCTCTCTCGGCCGAACTGCGGAATGGCAGCAACGCGAAGATCGTCAGACTTTAGTTTTTATAGCCGCAAAAAAGGCTCAAGAGGCGCAAAACGGAAAAGAATTCCATTTGCGCTTTTTGAGCCTTTTTGCGGCGAAATTGATCTTTACTGGCTCTTCTCCATCGGATAGCCCGCGTCCTTCCAGGCTTTTGTTCCACCGATCATTGCGTACGCGTTTTCGATCCCTTTCTTTTTTGCTTCAGATACCCAACTGGCACTGGAATGTTCGTTTGCTCAGGAACAGTAGACAATTATTTTCTTGCCTTTTGGAAGCTTGTTTAGATTTGCCGCCAGGGTGTCAACCGTAATATTCAGCGAGCCTTTGATGTGCTCTTCTTTGTAAGCCGACTCGGCCCGCACATCGACGATTACGGCTGATCCCGTGTCGTAATCTTTCTTCGCATCGGCCAGCGAAATCCTTGGCGCGTCGTCCACAACGGCCTTGGGTTCGGGTTGGACCGCTTTCGATGCGGGCAAAGGTGAATTATTCGCCGCCGAGGGCGGACTAGCGGATGAACCGGCGCAAGCCGCAAAATAAATGAGCCCCGCAATGGGCAATATCAATAAAAATTTACGCATTATTTCTCCCCAAATGCCGCGAGTACCTCGTCGGCGTGTTCTGAAACATTTACCTTGTCGAAGATCTTCACTATTTTACCGTCTTCGCCAATTAGAAATGTTTTTCGCATCGTGCCCATGTATTTCTTGCCGTACATGCTTTTTTCGCCCCAGACGCCGTATTTTTCAACGATATCTTTGTCGGTGTCGGCAAGCAGATCGAAGGGCAGTTGGTATTTCGAGATGAATTTCTGATGAGATTTTTCGTCGTCGGTCGAAACGCCAAAAACTTTGATGCCTTTTTTGTTGTAAACGTCGTCCGCATCGCGAAACGAGCAAGCCTCTTTTGTGCAGCCGGGCGTGTCGTCCTTCGGATAAAAGTATAGGACGACTTTTTTGCCCTTGTAATCCGACAGTTTTACTGCGTTGCCACTCTGGTCCTTTGTGTTGAAATCGGGTGCTTTATCGCCTTCGTTTAGCATAAACCTCCGGAGGTATGTAAAATCTTACTGAGTTAATTGTATCACGGCGTTTGTGATGCACAACAGGCTGTAGTTTGCGTCGGAACCACCTGCAGTAGAGCCTGTGTCAAAGCTCATTTTCAAAAGAATATTGACGCTCTTTGGTTTCGCATAGCCACGTCCGTTTACGGCGTGGCGGGATCGCTAATTAAACCTTTCAGCCCGTTTTAACGGGCTTATAATGGTAAGGGCGTTAAAACGCCCTGCTGATTTCGGTCGGACTCCAACCACGCCGTAAACGGCGTGGCTATGCTAAAACACTAAAAACCGTTAGTTTTGACATAAGCTCGGTAGCGGGTGGTTGAATTTGGTCAATGAAAAAACTCTCCGAAAAAACAGCTCTTACCAAGCTCCTAAGCCAAAAAATCGCGTTTGCGGAACGGATAAAAACCGGCTACGAGCAGAAAGCAAAAGATTGCCTTACATGCGAAACACAAGGTGAATGCTGTCTTGACGCTCACTTTGTAAATGTTCATATTACAAGGCTTGAGGCGGCGGCAATTCGTCGGGTTTTGGGGAGATTTTCGGATGAAAGGCAGGCTGAGATCTACGAGCGGATAGACGAAACGATCGCGAAATACGATCTTTCGGTGAGCGGCGACACGTTCGCAAAAACCTACGCGTGCCCTTTGTTTGAAAAAGGAATAGGTTGTTTGGTTCACGAGGAAGGCAAACCGCTGCCATGCATTCAACACGCTTGCTATGAAAACAAAGAAGATCTGCCGCCCGATCATTTGCAAACGGAACAAGAAAGACTTGTAACTGATCTAAACCGAAGAACTTACGGCGTCGCGGCTACCTGGCTTCCTTTGCCGGTAGCAATAAAACAGGCGAGATAACGTGCGCTTTAAGCTGACCGTTTCACCTTTCCGCCCAGGATCGTCATTGGAATGAGAAGGGCCGTAAAGATAAAGTGATACCAAAATGGAACATAGCTCCAGGAGAGATATACGATCAGTAAGCCAAAGGCCACCAGCATAACGCCGAGAATGAGCGGTGAGCGTCTGTTTTCGCCCGCTATAACCGCCGCCAGAAATCCGGACATCACCGAAATGATCGAGCCGCGGACAATATTCATCAAAAGAATCGTCGTGTCCGCTGTAAATGGGCCGCCCTCCGATACCGCCACCTCGAATGCGAGCTGGTGTGCTCCATACCACTTCGGCCAAATAGTGGAAAGAACCTGCTCACTTCCAAGCCACACAATCGACCAGCCGATAAATCCTAATATTGCTCCTAAAATAATTCTTACCATAACGCCTCCGATCTTTCAGTCTTAACGCGCAAATAGTGAGTTTCGTGCCGCTCTGCAGTTACTAAACGAGTTCTTTGAAAAACCTATTTTCCTTGTAATTCTTGATCTAATTTCTTGTTCATTCCCTGTTCCTCTTGTTCCGTGGTTTCCCTTTTTTAACCACCGAACAAGAAGAACAAACCGGAATAAGAAGAACAAGATGAAGCATTTTCGGCATTTCAGGTTTTTTCAAATAAACAAAAGTTTTTCTACGCACAAGTTTTTCAAAAAGAACCTAAACGCCATTTGATATGACATGTAAATTCTAGAGTTTGTAGGAGCGGGCGGACGTGCGGGATTATAAAGTAATTATTCCAGCGATTCAAATTATCCTCGCGGCATTGAAGAAAATTATAGAGGGCGTGGTTAAGAAATCCACGCCCTCCGAGATGAGCCCTCTAAGTCGTATTGAAGCTATTTAATTTCAAGCTCAAACGGCAGCAGCAGCATAGCCTCGCCGCGTTTCATCCGGTCGAAAAGTTCTGCGAAGCGAAGTGCACGTCGGGCGTCGGCCGGCAGCGAATCGGCCAGGGCCTTTTGGGTTTTTTGCTCGCTGCTTAACTCCGCTGATTCATCATTGCCGAAAATGGTCTCAAAAAACGGCCTCGGTTCCGGGAATATGACACGTTTTACGTCCTGATCAGCCGGCAGATTCGCAAGCTGTTTTGCGACTTCGATCGCTTTCTCAAGCCCGCCGAATTCGTCGATCAGCCCGTTCGCTTTGGCTTGTGTTCCCGTCCAAACACGTCCCTGACCAAGCGTGTTGGCTTCCTCGACCGTCTTTTTTCGGCCGGCGGCGACCTTCGGAATAAAGTTGTCGAAATAGATGCCATTGGTCTGGGCCTCCATCTTTGCCCGTTCTTCAGGCGTCCATTTTTCGGTCGCGCGGAAAATACCGGAGTTCTTGCCGCGCATCACATATTGATTCGTGATTCCGAGCCAGTCATAAAGTCCTTTCACTACTGGCTTGCCCATAAATACACCGATTGAGCCGGTGATCGTCGAAGGCTGTGCGACAATGCTATTTGCGTTGCAGGCGATGTAATAACCCCCGGAAGCCGC
>JANNGV010000169.1:0-2069 GCA_031404055.1 Chloracidobacterium sp. | reverse complement strand
AGACGACAACGGCCATCAACACGGCCATAACGCTGGCTCAATCCGATGTCGATGTTGTTCTCATCGACTGCGATCTCCGCCGTCCGCGTCTGCACAGCTACTTCGACATGGAGAACACACGCGGGCTGACAAATTATCTGTCCGGCGAACAGGACACGGAACATTTGATCAAGCGGTGCAAAGGCCTTCCGAAGCTTCGCGTGATCACGAGCGGCCCGATCCCGCCGAATCCGGCCGAGCTTTTAAGCTCGGACGAGATGAAAAAACTTTTGCAGTTTTTGCGTGGACGCTACAAACACGTGATCATCGATTCGCCGCCGGCGATTTCGTTTACCGACGCCGCTATACTTTCGACACTGGTCGATGGGGTCGTTCTGGTTGCAATGGCCGGCAAGAGCTCGATCCACCTGATGCGGCGATTCAAACACCGTCTCGGCAATATCGGCGCGAGGATCTATGGTGTCGTGCTGAACGGCATCAAATCGAGCTCGGTGGAATATGATTATTACGGCTCGGGTTACTATGATTATTACGGGAAAGGCGAGGGTGACGACACGCCGCACTTCGAAGAAGCCGGGACGGTCCACAAGACAAAAAGCTAACTGTCAGAACCGGGAGCGGTAGCGACTGGGTTCTGACATAAGCTGAGAAATTCCCTGAGAGCGTCCTCCCAGTTCTGCAATGGGGCAAAGCCCAGACGCTCACTCAATAAACACGCCAATTTTGAACTCACCGGCCGCGGGGCGGGGCGTTTAAGATTGTCTTTTGACGTAGGTTGAAGCAGTGCCGGATCGAATCCGCCGATCTCGCACACTTTTTCCGCGAATTCGAGATAGCTGCTGCCTGGGCCGGAATTGGTTACGTGATAAGTGCCCGGCAGATCGGCTTCGGCCAATTCGCGCAGCCGGCGGGCCAGATCGTTAGCAAACGTGGGAGTTCCGTACGAATCGCCGATCGCCTGGATCGATTTTCCCTCGGAGAGCATTTCAGACATCACGCTCAGGAAATTTGTCCCGCCGATGCCGTATATCCAGCCGGAACGGACAATAATCGATCGTGCGTAAGCATAGCCGGCTCGAATTTCACCCTCGCGTTTGGACTTTCCATAAACTCCCTGCGGGTTCGGCGTATCGCGCTGCGTGTAAAAACCCGCGTTCAAGCCATCGAAAACGTAATCGGTCGAGATCGTTACGAACCTGGAATTTACCGCTTTGCAGGCATTGGCCAGGTTTTCGACGCCGTCCGCGTTTGCCTTAAAACACGACGCTTTGTCCGCTTCGGCTCCGTCAACATTGGTGTAGGCCGCGCAGTTTAAGACGGCATCCGGACGCAAACTCCCGATCGAAGCGAAAACTTCGTCGCGGTTGCCGATATCAAGATCCGCTCTCGTTAGAGCAATAACCTCGTCACCGATGGACGAGCAATATTTTACGGCAGACCGGGCCACCATCCCGTTCGCACCAGTGATCAGTATTTTCATGCTCCGAGATGCTTTCCGTACATTGAACGGTAATACTCACGATACTCGCCGTTTCGGATGTGATCGACCCAATTTTGGTTTTCGCGGTACCAGCCGATTGTTTTACCGAGGCCTTCTTCCCAAGTTATTTGCGGCTTCCAGCCGAGTTCCGTTTCGGCTTTTGCCGGATCGATGGCATATCGCCGGTCGTGCCCAAGCCTGTCCGTAACATAGCCGATCAGGCTGTGCGGCTTGCCGAGCACGTCAAGTATCGACTGAACAACTTCGATATTCTGCCTCTCGTTCCTGGAGCCAAAATTGTATGCCTCGCCCGCCCGTCCTTTTTCGTAAGCAAGCCAGATCGCCCGGCAATGATCATCGACGTAGATCCAATCGCGGACATTTTTACCGTCACCGTAAACCGGCAAGGGATCGTCATTCATCGCATTGCTTATCATCAGCGGGATCAGCTTTTCGGGAAATTGACGAGGCCCGTAATTGTTTCCGCAACGCGTAATGACTGTATCAACGCCGTGTGTCTCGCGGGCTGCCCTGATGACGAACTCCGCCGCCGCCTTCGACGCTGCGTAAGGTGAGTTTGGCTGCAGTA
>JANNGV010000168.1:0-5470 GCA_031404055.1 Chloracidobacterium sp. | reverse complement strand
CGGTGAGAAGCCGATCACGGGTATCTGGCGTGCCAATGACGATTCCAGGATGAATTGTACGGACTCGTTCGTCAGTACCGTGGAGTCGGGCATGAGCCAGAGGGCTTCCACATCCCAGAGTAAGACGCGCAATTGCTGCGGTACGTCTTTCTCACTCTCGACGGGAAGCCCCTTCAGTTGAAAGTCGGCGTTGGTGGATTGCCGCACAGCCTCCCTCACCCGCGAGGACGATTTGGCAGGATCGTAGAGCGTCCCGAGCCGGCGGAGGGTCGGAAAAAACATCCGCATGATGTACGGAAGACCGCTCCTTGCATACACGGTTGAGGCCGCGCTTCAGGCGCGAAGCCTTCACCGGACAATACTCAGTACAGACGATCCGGAAATCGCGGAGATCGGGCGCGAATTCGGCGCCGAGGTTCCATTCATGCGACCGGCCGATCTGGCCCACGACACGACACCGACCTTGCCCGTCGTCGAGCACGCCTTGTTAACGCTTCGGGATATGGGAGACGAATACGATGCGGTATGCCTTCTTCAGCCGACCAATCCGCTGCGGCGGGCCGCCGACATCGACGCGTGCGTAAACTTACTCGCCGGCTCGGATGCGGACTCGGTGATTAGCGTTCTGCCGGTCCCGCACGAATACAATCCGCGATGGGTTTACTGGAGCACTAACGGCGGAAGTCTTTCGATCTCGACTGGCGACAGCGAGCCGATCACGCGGCGGCAGGATCTGCCGCCGGCCGTACATCGTGACGGTACCGTATATGTGACGCGCACGAAGACTATCCTGAACGACAAAAGTCTCTACGGAAGCAAGATCCATGGCTACAAGATCGACTCGCAATACAGTGCGAACATCGATACGGAAGACGACTGGGTGTCCACCGAGAAGAGGCTGCGAATGATCCAACAATGACACTTTACGAAATTGGCCGACTTCTCGCCGAGCCGGCGCTTCCGCCGCTTTACAAACAAGTCCGTGTGAAGCTACTTCGCGAAATCCGAAAATTTTCGGCATTTCCTTCAATACTGGATGTTGGAGGCAGGAAATCGCCATACACAATTGGCGTATCAGGGCGAATTACAATAATTGATCTGCCGAGAAATACGGAAGTCCAATCCGAGCTTAATCTTGGTATAAATGAAAGCATCGTTAACGGAATAAAGAACAGGCGAAGCAACATAGAACGCCTTATCATCGGTGACATGACAAAATCCGGCCTGCCCAGCGAATCCTTTGACCTCGCCATCTCGGTCGAAGTTTTAGAGCATGTGCAGGACGATGAAAAATTCGTAAGCGAGGTTTGTCGAGTATTAAAGCCGGGCGGACGATTTATTATGACAACACCAAATGGCGATTTTGTCGAGAATAAAAATCCGGACCACAAGCGGCACTACAAGCGGCAACAGCTTAACGGCTTATTAGAAAAGTATTTCACCAGTGTTGAAGTGGAGTATGCGATAGCTGGCGGCCGCTATCGGAAGATAGGGTTGAAAGCCTGGTCGCTGCATCGTCCATTACAAACTGTTTCAAGTGCTTTTGGAAATATAGTCAACTCGTATCAATCATCGCGAAAGGATATTAAAGATCAGGCTATCGGTACCCATCACTTGATAGCTGTCGCGGAAAAACACTGAGTTGGATCTCAAAGATCACGCTCCTGAAAAATAATGTGTGGAATAGCTGGAATATTTGGCGAGTCTTGGAAACCCGATGATCTCGCGACGATGGTAGCGTCTCAGCGCCACCGCGGTCCGGACGGAGAAGGAATTTATCTTGACCCGCTTTGCAAAGGTGGGTTGGGCCACAACCGGCTAAGTATTCTTGATCTGTCTTCAGCCGGAAACCAGCCGATGGTAAGCCGGGATGGAAATCTGGTCATTATTCTTAACGGCGAAATCTACAATTATTTGGAGCTAAAAAGACAGCTGGAATGTGAGTTTGTTTTTACGACAAGAACGGACACGGAAGTACTAATGGCTGCGTACCAAAAATGGGGAGCGCGTTGTTTGGAACACCTCGTCGGGATGTTCGCGTTTGTGGTTTGGGATGAAAACAACAAATCGGCATTTGCGGCGCGTGACCGGTTCGGCGTGAAACCTCTTTACTACTATCAAAAAAAGGATGGCACGTTATTAATATCGAGCGAAATTAAGGCAATGCATGCTGCCGGTGTTTCGCGAGTCCCTGACGAACGAATTTGGGCAACATATTTGACCTACGGCCTTTACGAACATTCTGAGAACACCTTTTGGAAGGATGTTCGAACACTTCCAGCCGGACATTGTCTTAGTTGGAAAAAAAATCAAGTCAGCGTTACTAAATGGTACGACATTGCCGAAAGGATTGGGGACGATTATGACGAACGGCCCGAACACGAAGTACAGAACGAATATTTTGAGCTGATGAAAGAAAGCGTAAAGTTGCGCTTTCGCTCGGACGTCGCTGTCGGCATCAATTTGAGCGGCGGCCTCGACTCTTCAAGTCTTCTGGGGCTTGTCCATGAAGTTCAGGGAGTGGAAAGCGATGTAACCGCATTTACTTTTATTACGGGCGACCCTGACTACGACGAGCTTCCCTGGGTCAAACAGATGCTCGCGAAAACTAAACATCCTTTGGTAGTCGGCACGCTTACACCGGACGAAGTCCCGGCGCTCGCTGAGAATGTTCAGTATCACCAGGACGAACCGTTCGGAGGACTGCCAACGCTTGCGTACGCCAAAGTTTTCGAAGCCGCAAAGGAAAATGCTGTGACGGTGCTGCTAGACGGGAATGGCATGGACGAGCAGTGGGCTGGATATGATTATTATCAGCCAAGCCTGAATGGCAGTGAACCTAGCCTAATACAGGGCACAAAAGACAAACCGGTTAGACCGCATTGTCTCAACCCTGAGTTTCGTGAATTGGCGGAACCGCTTCCGTTACCTAATGTTTTCAGCGACCGACTGCGAAATCTTCAATACCGGGATACACGGTTTACGAAGATTCCTCGTGCGATGCGGTTTAATGATCGGATCTCGATGAGGTCCTCGACCGAATTGAGAGAGCCTTTTCTGGATCACAGGCTATTTGAGCTTGCGATGCGTCAGCCTGCGAAGCGAAAAATCGCGGATGGAATTCGGAAGAAAATGCTGCGCGAAATATCGCAACGCTTTCTACCGCGTGAAATTTCGGCCGCGCCCAAACGAGCGGTGCAAACGCCTCAGCGAGAATGGCTAAGAGGCTCACTTCGAGAATGGGCGAGCGAACAGGTAGGTTCCGCTCTTGCGGGACCGTTCGGCACGTATCTCGACAAGAAAAAAGTAAAAGAATCTCTCGAAAGTTATTTTAGAGGCGAATCCGATAACAGTTTTTATATTTGGCAGTGGATCAGCATGGGCCTGAACACACGCACGGGTAAGGCCGCCAAGAAATCATGACATTGAACAATAACATTGCAATCCGAGTTGAAGGACTCGGAAAGCGATACAAAATCGGGCAAAAGAAAAGGAGTCACGACACTCTTCGCGACTCAATAATGCACGGGTTTTCAGGGATGTTTGGGCGTTCTACGGCATCAGCCAACGGCAATGCAACGAACGGAAGCTCGAGTGAATTCTGGGCCCTGAGGGACGTTAGTTTCGAGATAAAACCAGGTGAGATTGTTGGGATAATAGGAAGAAACGGGGCGGGTAAAAGTACTCTTCTTAAGACACTAGCGAGAATTACCGAGCCGACCGAAGGGTCCATCGATATTTTTGGCCGCGTCGGTTCTTTGCTTGAGGTCGGAACAGGATTCCACCAGGAATTAACCGGCAGAGAGAATGTTTTCTTGAGCGGCTCGATTCTTGGTATGAGAAAGGCCGAGATTCACAGGCATTTTGACGAGATCGTTGATTTCGCGGAAGTTGAGAAATTTATCGATATGCCCGTCAAACATTATTCCAGTGGAATGTATTTGAGACTAGCGTTTGGCGTGGCCGCCTTTCTGCAGCCCGAGATCCTGCTTATCGACGAAGTGCTCGCGGTCGGTGACGCGGTTTTTCAGAAAAAATGTCTCGGGAAAATAGGAGACGTTTCAAAACAAGGACGAACCGTCCTGTTCGTCAGTCACAATATGGGAGCGATACAGGAGCTATGCCAACGCGGCGTTCTGCTCGAATCGGGTCGTGTTGCATTTGACGGAAGCGCAATTGATTGCGTCGGTGAATATTACACCCGAACCAATTCTTCAGATTACAAAGAGGAAAAACAAGATGCCGGACGGCCGATGGAGGTAACAGAACTTAAAGTAAACGGAAGTCTTGATCCAGTAGTCGAATCAGGAAAGAGCTTTGAGGTGAGTTTAATTCTAACAGGGCGTGACATTAGTAATCCTAGGATGTTTCTCATAATCGAGAATATTCTCGGGCAGTCGCTTGTTCACAGCCGGGTTTTCAGTAAGGAAATAGGGTTAGAACAAATTGACGGCAGCTATGTTCTTAAGTTATCCATTCCGGCACTCTGGCTTTCACCTGGTCTATATTCGATGTATTTCAAAGTGATAGCTAATTCCGTCGAATGGGAAGGAAGGGTCAATTCTGAAAGACTGATGCTCGAGGTCCGCGGCGAAATGGAGAACACCGGGAAGGCTATTTTACACCCCGATGTTAAATGGAGGGTCGAACCCTTTGAGTTAAAAACTGCTTCGGGTCGCGGCTCCGGCTTCAACGGTAACGGGAAGAAGTCGACAGCGTTTAAAAAATGAAAGACAAACTAGTGTCAATTAAAAAAGCCTTGAGAAATAATGAGCTTATCTGGCGGTATGGATTCAACTTTTCTCCGACACTGAAATACTCGATAGGACGGCAAACCGGGCTCAGCAAAACCGAGAAAAGCATTTTGAATCAGCTGAATAGCGACGGGATTGCTATTTCGTCGATCAATGACCTTATTGCCGACCGCGCGGAGTTTAATAAATTAGGATCTGCCGTCGACAGCATTCTGGAATCCCGGAAAGATGAGATCGCGGAACTCGAAACCAGCGCGGCCGACACTACAAAAATTGGCAGCAAGACGTTTAACCTGGAACTTCTGGGAAGCGAGTTAACGTTTGACTCGTCAGATATATTCTCTCGCTTTGCACTTAGCCCCGCGCTGTTGAACATAGCTAATGCATATCTGCGAATGTACGCCCAGCTCCGCTATTACAATGTCTGGTACACGTTTGCCACAAACACCGCGGCCCGCGAATCGCAACTGTGGCATTTCGACCGTGAAGACCAATATATTCTGAAGATCTTTGTTTACCTGAAAGATGTCAAAATAGGCGCCCGTCTCCTGGACCGCGCCGTTCGCGATCGGCACCTGCGCGATGATCGACTTGCCGATGTTGGCCTGCCAGATGCGCACGACCGCGACGCCGTCCCGGGGAACGCGATTCGCGTCGACGAGGCCGTTGCTGATGGCGAATGGACCGACCGCCGCCGAGAGATTGCCGCAGTTGCC